>JAPUKT010000036.1 GCA_027295555.1 Deltaproteobacteria bacterium | reverse complement strand
ACGCGGGGCCACGACATCGTCCGAGGGACCCAGGGCGACCAGGTCAAGGAGGACACCGAGGCGCTTCTCGACTATGGACTCTCGCCCAAGGACTTGAACACCGACGTCGTCTGGCGACGCGCGCTCCATAGCGGCATTCTGCTGAACCCCGAGCAAAGCAAGAATCCGGTCAAGATCGCCGCAATCGTCGAAGCGCTGCTCACCTCGCCAAAGCGCAAGACGGTCAGTAAGGAGCAGCTCGAGGTGACCTTCGAGCCTGACACCGCGCTCTGGGACGGACAGCACGCCAACAACCTGTGGGCCCTCGAGCTCCCGAGACCGATGACCAAGCTCGTCTGGGACAACGCTGCAGTCATGTCACCAGCGACCCGCGATGCGTTGGGACTCAAGGACGAGCAGATGGTGCGTTTGTCCAAGGGCGACGCGAAGGTCGACGTGCCCGTCTGGCCGCTCCCGGGGCACGCGGACAACTGCATCACCCTAACGCTCGGCTGGGGGCGGACTGCGGCCGGTCGCTATGGCAATGGCAAAGGTTTCGATGTGAACCCCCTGCGCACGCTGAGCGGCATGAGCTTCACCAATGGCGTCAAGCTCGAGCCGCTCACGGAGATGTACAATCTCGTGCAGACCCAGACCCACGACCGGATGGAAGGCCGTCCGATTGCGATCGACGCGACCCTCGAAGAGTACAAAAAAGAGCCGGACTTCGCTTCGTTCAGGGCGGTCGACCCCGTGAGCACGCTACCATTGTGGAAGCAGCAGGACTACAGCGAAGGCTACAAGTGGGGGATGTCGATAGACCTGGCGGGGTGCACCGGTTGCAATGCATGCGTAGTCGCTTGCCAGGCGGAGAACACGATCCCAGTCGTCGGGAAGATCGAGGTCGAGCGAGGCCGGGAAATGCACTGGTTGCGCATCGATCGGTACTTCGTCGGCGAGGACACGGCCAACCCGCAGGTCGCGGTTCAGCCGGTTACCTGTCAGCACTGCGAAGAGGCGCCGTGTGAGAACGTCTGCCCGGTCAACGCAACGGTTCATACCCCCGAGGACTTGAACGACATGCTCTACAACCGCTGCGTCGGGACGCGGTATTGCGCCAACAACTGTCCGTACAAGGTCCGGCGGTTCAACTATCTCGACTACCACGGGTACCTCGACGACAAGTTCGCTTGGTACGGTGACTTCCCGGAGTCGAGGAAGCTGCAGTTCAACCCCAACGTCACCGTGCGCATGCGCGGCGTCATGGAGAAGTGCACCTATTGTGTGCAGCGCATTCAGGAAGTGAAGATCGCGGCGAATCGTGAAGACCGAAAGATCAAGGACGGGGAGATCACGACTGCGTGTCAGCAAGCCTGCCCGAGCGCGGCGATTACGTTCGGTGATTTGAACGACCCCGACAGCCGCGTCGCCAAGCTTTCCGCGATCGACCGCAAGTACAAGTTGCTTTCGGAGATTGGTACGCGACCCCGCACCACCTACCTCGCGCGCATTCGCAATCCAAACCCCGCCCTCCAAGGAAATGGGTGATCACGAATGCGCTACGAAGCACCCATCAAAGAACTCGGCGAAACCTACCTGCTCCCGGAAGGCACGACCGCTCACGACGTGACCGAAACCATTGCGGGAGTCACGGAAACCAAAGCGCCTCGCGGATGGTGGCTGCTTTTCCTGCTCTCGCTCGGCGGCCTCGGGGCTATGGGCGGGGCCCTGACGTATCTGTTCGTGCAGGGCGTCGGCGTCTGGGGCAACAACGCTCCGGTCTATTGGGCCTGGGACATCACCAACTTCGTCTGGTGGATCGGTATCGGCCACGCGGGAACACTGATCTCGGCCATCTTGTTCCTGTTCCGGCAGAAGTGGAGGACGAGCATCAATCGCTTCGCCGAAGCGATGACGGTTTTCGCGGTGCTTTGTGCCGCCCTGTTCCCCGCGATTCACACCGGCCGTCCGTGGTTCGACTACTATCTCTTTCCGCTTCCGAACCAGATGGACATGTGGCCGAACTTCAAGAGCGCTCTCATGTGGGACGTTTTTGCGGTCAATACGTACCTGCTGATCAGCGTCATCTTTTGGTATATCGGCTTGATCCCGGACTTCGCGACGCTCCGGGACCGCTCGAAGAATCTCCTCCGCAAACGGGCTTACGGCTTCTTTGCGTTGGGGTGGCGCGGGGCGCATCGTCATTGGCAGCACTACGAGCGTGCGTACTTGATTTTTGCTGGCATCGCGACGCCGCTGGTGCTCTCGGTGCACTCGGTCATTTCATTCGACTTCGCGACTGCGGTCGTTCCCGGGTGGCACACGACAATCTTCCCGCCGTACTTCGTTGCTGGCGCTGTCTTCAGCGGATTCGCGCTCGTGACGACGCTGATGCTCATCTGCCGGAGCGTCTTCAAGATGCAGAAGATCGTCACGATCAAGCACTTGGACTTGATGAACAAGTTCATGCTCGGGACGTCCCTCTTGGTCGGGTACGCGTATGCGATGGAGTTCTTCATCGCCTGGTACTCCTCGAACCCGTATGAGCAGTGGGTATTCTTCCACAACCGGCTTGGTTGGGGCGTTCTCGACAGCGACGGAAACTGGGGGCCGCTCTGGTGGGCGTACTACACGATGGTGTTCTGTAACGTGGTCGTCCCTCAGATTTTCTGGTTCAAGCGAGCTCGGACGAGCGTTCCGATCATATTCATCGCCAGCATCCTGATCAACATCGGGATGTGGTTCGAACGGTTCGTCATCATCGTGGGGTCGACGTATCAAGACTACCTTCCGTCGGCGTGGGGCATGTTCCACCCGACGCTGGTCGACATTTTGACCTATCTCGGCACTTTCGGGCTGTTCTTCACCTTGTTCCTGCTCTTCGTCCGATGGCTTCCGATAATCGCCATCGCCGAGGTCAAGGGCAACCTGCCCGGAGCACACCCGGATTTGCACGCGGAAGAAGCACTAGAGGAACCGGGCGCGGCTGCCGCGCCGGTGCCGGCGGAGTGAGGCGCATCATGGTGGAAGAAACGCATAGTCAATCATCGACGAAGCGGCCGGCCCTCTATTTGGCCGAGTACGACACGCCAAACGCGATCGCCAAGGCCGCGATGAAAGTCCGAGACGCGGGTTATCAGAAGTGGGATTGTCACACCCCCTATGCCATGCACGGCATGGACGAGGCGATGGGGCTCAAGCCCACCAAGATCGGTTTCATCTCGTTCTTCTTCGGCATGCTCGGCGTGGCCACTGCAGTGCTCATGATGAAGTACATGAACGCCTGGGACTTCAATTTCCTCGACCTCGGCTCAGGCTATCCGATCGTCGTCGGCGGCAAACCTCCCGGTTCGTTTCCGTGGATGGTTCCGATCATGTTCGAGCTCGGTGTTCTCTTTTGCGGCCTCGCGACGCTCTTCGGGCTGTTGGGCATCATCAAGCTCCCGCGACACAACCATCCGATTTTCGAATCGAAGCGGTTCGAAGCGGCCACAGACGACAAGTTCTTCATCTCGATCGAGGCAGAGGACCAGAAGTTCGATCTCGACCGAACCAAGGCACTGTTGGAGTCCACCGACCCCACGCACCTCGAGCTGGTCGAGCAGGAGGTCGCATGAAGCACGTCCTTCTGATCGTGGTGGCGTTGGGAGCTCTGTCGACGGGCTGCGTCGGCGCCGAGAGCGATAAGCCCCCGATTGTCGGCATCCGCAACATGTACAACCAGCCGCGCTACGACACGCAGGAGAAGAAGCCCTTCTTTGCCGATCACCGATCGATGCGCCCCGAGATCGAGGGGACGGTTTCGAGGGAAATGGAGGCCTCGCTGACGTGGGCCACCGGCCGCGCCGCGGACGACAGCTACATGCTGGAAGTACCGCCGAATCTCATCGCGATGAACGGCGGCACCGAGGCGTTCCTCGATCGCGGGAAGGATCGCTACAACATCTACTGCTCCCCTTGCCATTCCTATTCCGGCAATGGCAAGGGCATGGTGTCGCGTCGTGCGGACCAACTGGGGGCAGCGGGCCTGGTCGCGCCGACCTTGCATGACGACCGCCTGCGCCACATTCCCGATGGCCAAATCTTCGCGACCGTCACGAATGGCGTACGCAACATGCCGAGCTACGCACACAACCTTCCGATGGCGGACCGTTGGGCCGTCGTCCTCTACGTGCGCGCCCTACAGTTGAGTCAAGCGCCACAGGCCGCGGCCACGACCGAAACGGAGCCAACCCGGTGACCGAAGCGAACGCCAAGACGGACTACCGGGTCGGGAACGACGGCTTTTGGGCCCGCGCGTGGGTTGCGCCCCTGGCGCTCGCCGCGGTGGGCGGGCTGTTGGCCGTCCTGACGGCAGGCCCCGAGCGCCTGAGCTACGCATATCTCTTCGCACTCTTCACCGTCGTGACTTTCATGCTCGGTGGGATCTTCCTCGTGCTGATCGAGTTTCTTACAGCTTCGCATTGGGGTGTGTCGACGAGACGTATTGCCGAGGTGATCATGTCGGGCGCGCCTGTGGTGGCGTTGTTGGCGGCGCCCTTCATCTTCGGCGTGTTCACTGGAAAGGTCCCGATCTACCAAGAATGGCAGGACGCAGGCGGGCATGGCAGCCACGATGAGCATGGTGATGACGAGCACGGGCTTCTTCGGTTGGGTGCGAGCGTCACCCAGGCTCAGGAAGACGTCGCGGACGCAGAGACCGGCCATGAAACTGGCGATGAAGAAGCCGCTCACGAGGAAGCCCACACGCATACCCCTCAGGAGATGGCGCTCCACCGCGAGGTCATCGAAGCCAAGACTGGCTACCTCAATACGCGCGGGTGGACGACACGGGCGGTCGTCTACTTGCTGATCTGGTCGCTGATCGCGTGGGCGTACTTCGGCTGGTCGCGGCGTCAAGACGAGGACCATGACCCGAAGCACACTCTCCGCATGCAGAGCCTAGCCGCGCCGTCACTGATACTCTTCGCGGGCACGCTTACGTTTGCGGCCTTCGACTGGCTGATGTCGCTAGAGCCCTCGTGGTTCTCGACGATCTTCGGCGTCGTGATCTGGGCCGGGTCGGCAGTGGCGATCCTCGCGCTCACCATCCTCATCGGTCTCAGTCTCTACAAGCGCGGCCTCGTCGGAGAGACGATCAATCCGGAGCACTTCCACGACCTTGCCAAACTCTTGTTCGGGTTCATCTGCTTCT
>JAPUKT010000359.1 GCA_027295555.1 Deltaproteobacteria bacterium | reverse complement strand
GGTTCGACGAGATCTTCTTCGTGGATCTCCCCACCGCCGACGAGCGCAGCGCGATTTTCGACATTCACCTCAAACTGAGAAATCAGAAACCCGCGGAGTTCGACATGGAGGCCCTGGTGGCGGCCTCTGATGGTTTTAGCGGGGCGGAGATCGAACAGGCGATCGTGGCTTCCCTGTATCGAGCCCTGCACGCCAAAGTCGCCCCCAGTACACAAGTAGTCCTCGAGGAACTCGAGCATACGGTGCCGCTTTCGACTTCACGGCACGAAGATATCACCCGATTGCGTGAAACGGCCCGCGGACGCTTTGTGAACGTGCACTGAGTCGGTTGCGGTTGTGTAGCTGGCTTAAACCGAGCACAGTCAGTATTGTTGGCGGCGCCGTAACAATCGTGAGTAGTACGTGGTGAGTTGTGAGTGGGACTTGGTGAGTCAGGCGATCCAAACCCAGTCCCACCAACTACGACTCACGACTCACTACTCACTACTCACTACTCAAGACTCGCTACCACCACCGACAAAGGAAACCATCCATGCCAGCCAAACGAGTGCGGAAGGCCGTCAAACGCGCGAAGAGCAAGGCGAGGAAGACCTTGAAACGAGCCCGCAAGGCCGCAGGAAGCGCCAAGAAGAAAGCAGCCAAAACTACGAAGCGGGCCAAGCGAGCCGTTGGCCGAGCGAAGAAGAAGGCCACCAAGACCGCCAAGCGGGCCAAGAAGGCGGCCAAGAGGGCTCGCAAGGCGGTGAAGCGCGGAACCAAGAGGGTGAAACGAGCCGCCAAGCGCGCCAAGAAGGCCGCCGGTCGCGCGAAGAAAAAGGCTGCCAAGACAGCGCGCCGGGCCAAGAAGGCCCTAGGCAGTGCCAAGAAGAAAGCCAGCAAGACCGCCAAACGCGCCCGCAGAGCAGCGAAGAAACTTGCCAAGCGACGCTAGGCGCAAATGGGGTCGGGCGACCGTGGTCGCCCGCCCTTGCATCATCGCAAGTTCAATGAGTGTTTAGTGACAACGTCGAGATAACTGGCGAAGCCTCTCGCGTTATGCTCCTCGACGAAGCTCTGGATGGTCTGCAACAACTGCACGCTGTAATAGCCGGGAACCGCTTCCGGATGCCGGTACCTGAACCTTCCACCGAAATAGCTTCGGATAATTACGCTCCGTTCCGTACGCGGTAGCGTGGCAACATTGTCTGCAAACCGATCGAAGCTGCCGTCCCCCATCAGGTAAAACTCTACGTTCGACGTGTAAAAGGCGGACACCCGCTCGTCAATCTGCTCCAGATAGTCGCCGATCGCTCTCACGGCACGGTCCCCCGCCAGATCGCCCACCACCGGTACGATGAGATCTCGCTGCTGCATCGACTTCAAATAAAGGAAGTGTTCTTCAGCAGCGAGATAGTTTGCCTTTTTGCCCGTGAGGTCTGTTTCCAACAACAATTGCCGCAGCGTCGGGTAATACGGCTGTGGCGCACGGTTGAACGAATTGAAGCGAAGCCCCGGCCCGGCCCTGATGAAGGTATTGTGGAACCTCCTGATGGTGGCCAAGTCTGAATCGCTGATCGGGAGGCCAAAGCTCGTCACGCGCACGGCAACGGCGCTGCTGTATGCCGCCACGCTCTCCTCGTCGGGGGGTGTGCCGTCGATGTATGCCACGAGGTCTTCAATGCCACGCGCCGCCCACCCGGCCGTGTCGCGCGGTATTGGGCGGCCGAACAACATTGCGAGGTAGTGCACCCTGCTGTCCGCCAGTTGGAACAGCGCCTTGAACAGGAAATGCTGCAGCAAGTTGTCGCGTCGGATGTCCACCAGGAAGGCGATGCTTGGGCGGATTTGTGCCATGTACGAAAAATTCTGACTTGGTCCAACCCCGAGATACGCTCCCCCGGAAACCTCCATCTCACGCATTCTGCCCATCACGTGGAGGTACGACGTTTCGTTGGAGATGAGGTTGTCGGTATCGAAGTATCCGCCCGGCTCCGACAGATTCTGAATGAGACGGCCGAACTCCGTGGTTGCTGTTTGGACGACTCTCGATGACGCGATGGGGGCGGCACGGGTCCGCCCGTCGGCGCCCTGGCCGCAGGCGGCCGACGTTAATCCAACAAGAAGCGTGAAAAACTGCAGCTTGCGCATGGGGTAGGTAGTAGGCGGTAGGGAATCGGTGATAGGTTGTAGGTGTCGGGTGTCAGGTGCCGGCCTCACGGCTCCCGGCAAGGTGACCGGCTGCGTACAGTTGGTCAAGCCGATCGAGCAAGGGACGCCGTTTAAGCGAGCTCATGGACCGCGAAGAGCACTCAGTAGAATCTCCGGAATCGCAGCCACCCACCGACAGACCCAAACTACAACGGCGGTGGGAGTTCGATGATCCAGCCGTCGTGCAGGCGAGGCTGCTGCGCCGCCAGATCCTCTCGTGGGTCTCCGTGGTGGGCCTGGTGGTGACGGTGGGCGGCACCTGGGTAGGGGTCAGCGCCGAGGAACGAGCCAGAGAACGGTCTTACCGCGCCGCCGTGGAAGCGGACATCGGCCGTCTCGTCGCCGCACAGCAGGCTCATTTCGATACCCATGCTCGCTTCGCATCGCTCGAAGATCTCGACATCGATTACATCTCCGGACAGGGAGTCCGCGTAACCATACACCACGCGGACAGTAGCGGCTGGAGCGCCGGCGCGTGGCACTTGCGCATCTCGTACGCCTGTGCCATAACGATCAGCATGCCTCTCGATCCGGAGGGGGATCCGCCCAAGCCCGACTGTCGTTGACACCACCGGCCGGCCGGCCGGGCACGAGATTATCGTGGCCAAGGGAACAAGTTCGGCAGTTTGACGGTTATGCGGTGCAGCTTCGCAACTTTACGAGGAGGAACAGTCATGAACTCTCTAGTTAGGTCCGTCGCTACGGTAGCATCCCTTGGCGTTTTGATCGCGGCCTGCGGCTCGTCGGACAGCGAAGAAGACGCGCAAGCGGCGGTGACCTCGGCCGACACCACCGGGGCCGCCATTTGGGCCCACATCCAAGAGTCCAACTACCAAACCGAATGGCAGCTGTGGCCGGAGAAGGGACGCTTGTACACCGGCCAGGAGCCGCACGGGATGCTCCTCACGACATATCTCAACAGCGCTGCGCACGAGGCACTCACCAGTGGCGCGGCTACAATGCCAGCCGGTGCAATCATCGTGAAGGAGAACTACATGCCCGACAGCACGCTGGCCGCGGTTACGACCATGTACAAGGTGACCGGTTACAACGCCGAACACAGTGA
>JAPUKT010000358.1 GCA_027295555.1 Deltaproteobacteria bacterium | reverse complement strand
CCGCGAGCGTTTCTGGAGCAATGCCGGAGCGGTGGTTCCTCGCCCTAGGAGCTGCGCTCCCAGCGCCCGGTGCGCTGCCGCGTCACTGCGGCGCTCGGATCCTGCTCGCGAAACCTGGAAGACCATGCCGCGCACGCGCGGTCGGCGGCGTTGACCACGTTCGCCGCCTCGATCCCCGCAATCATTTCGGGATGCAGGGGATTGACGATGGCCGAGGAGAGCCCCGCACCGATCGCCATGGCGACGAAGGTGGCGTTCAGCGCGTCACGATTGGGCAGCCCGAAACTCAGGTTGGATGCACCACACGTGGTGTTCACTTTGAGCTCGTCGCGAAGCCGTCCCACGAGCCGCAGTACGTGACGCCCGGCCAGCTCTACGGTCCGGAGGGGCATCGAGAGAGGATCTACGATGACGTCGGAGCGGGCGATGCCGTGGTCCTCTGCCCGCTCGACGATCTTCTTCGCGACAGCGAAGCGGACGTTCACGTCGTCGGAGATTCCACTGTCGTCGAGCGAGATGGCGACCACCGCGCAGCCGTACCTCTTCACCAGCGGCAGCACCTGCTCCAGGCGATCTTCTTCTCCCGAGACCGAGTTGAGGAGCGCCTTGCCCTTGTAGACCGCGAGGCCCGCCTGAAGCGCGGCAACGACCCTGGAGTCGATCGAGAGCGGGACGTCGGTGAGCGCTTGGATGAGCTCGATCGACTTCGCGAGGAGTGCCGGCTCGTCCGCGAGCGGAATCCCCGCGTTGACGTCCAGCACGTGAGCGCCCGCCGCGACCTGGGCGAGGGCGTCTGCCTCGACTCGGCTGAAATCGCCCTCCGTCATCTCGGCGGTCAGTCGCTTGCGCCCCGTCGGGTTGATTCGCTCGCCGATCACGACGAAGGAGCGCTCGTGGCCGATGACGACGTCCTTCGTCGCAGAACTGATCACGGTTTCCGTCATCCTTCCATCCTTTACCTGTGATTGCGCGGGTTTGCGACCGCCTCGAAAAAAGTCGAAGCGGGCGAAAACAGCCCGAGCTGACCAGGGGTCAGGCCGCGGCGCCTCCGGCTCCCCCCGAAACTTCGCGAAACACCCATTTTGTTAAGGAATTCAGCCCTATTAGGCTTGACCCGGGGACCCCGTCGGAAATAGTGTGCTGCCCAGCAGCCGGAGTCGAACCGCGGGGCACCGACGCTCCCGCAGACCCCATCCACCCTTCCAGATCGACGTTTCTGCTGAGGGACGGGGTGTTTTGCCTCCGCGTCGGAACAATCACGGACGCGAGGACGAGACATGGCCGAAGCACCCACCCCCGTACCGAGAGACACCGGTACGATGCGTTTCGCGCGATTCATCGTGCGAAACCGCGCCGTCGTGGGGTCGCTGCTGATCGCCTTCAGCCTCTTCTTCTTCTATCCCATCTTCAACATACTCATGACCGCGCTGGGCGCTCCGCTGCCCGGCCCGGTCGTTCGCATCGACACCAAAGCCCGGGACCTCTTCCCCGACCATCCCTACATCCACGCCCAGGATAAATACGCCAAGGAGTTCGGCGGCTCGGCGACCGTCGCGGTGGCGGTGGTGGTAGAGGAGGGAACCAGTTTCACGCCGGAAGTGCTGAAAGTGATTCGCGAAGTCACGCATCGGGTCGACGGCCTGGAGTTCGAGAGCCACTCCGACGAGCGAGAGGAGCTCCGCGACCAGCTCGAAGAGGAGGGGACCCAAACCGTTCAAGAGATTCGCGAGATTCTCGATCGAGCCTACCCCCCCTACCCTGTCAACCACGACCAGATCCGTTCCCTTGCTCATCACGCCACCCGCGTCATCCAGATTCAGCCCGACGGCAGCATCGAGGGCGACGTGCTGATGAAGAAGCTGCCCGAGACGCAGGAAGAGGCCTACGAGCTGCGCGAGCTGGTGCGGCAGAACCCGCCCATCATCTACGGCCGCCTCGTATCGCGCCCGGATGAAAAGGGCGCGCTCATCACCGCGGGCTTCATCACCGATCGCCTCAGCAGCCGGGAAGTCTACATGGCGGTCTTCGACCACCTCCAAGAGATCAAGGCGGATTACGAAACCGACAACATCAAGATCTACATCTCCGGTGAGCCGGTTCTCGTGGGTTGGGTCATCACCCACGCCTTCGAGATCGTCGGCTTTGTCATCGCAACGATCGTGGTGATCTTCTTCCTGCTGTGGCTGTACTTCCGCCGCTGGCACGGCGTGGTGATCCCGGCCATTGCAGCGAGCATGACCGTGGTCTGGGGCCTCGGCTTCACGGGTTGGGTGGGAATCACCTTCGACCCGTTGATTCTGGTGATCCCAATGATCATCACCGCGCGCGCGGTGTCCCACACCGTACAAATGGCCGAGCGTTTCTTCGAGGACTATGAAGTGATGCTGCCCCGGCTGGGCGACCCCCAGCTGGCCAAGATCGAAGTCGCAACGGTCGCCATGGGCGAACTCGTGGTTCCCGGCACACTGGGCATCATCACCGACGTGGCGGGACTCCTCGTCATTCTGGTGACCACCATCCCGCAGATGCAGAACCTCGCGATCTTCGGCGCGTTCTGGGTGCTGTCGATCATCGCAACCGTGGAGATCCTCCACCCGGTA
>JAPUKT010000357.1 GCA_027295555.1 Deltaproteobacteria bacterium | reverse complement strand
GCTCTAGATGTCTTTCCTCTCGAATGATCACAGCAGTGTTCATGACGAGCACTAGCGGTGCGACCATTACCCAGATCCATATACTGTTCACCCAGACTCCGATCCCAAGGATCAGTAAAACCACAGCGACATACAGTGGGTTTCGGCTGTACGCGAAAGGCCCCGTCCGAATCAGTGCATTGGCACCGCGGTCGGGTCGGACGCTGGTCTTGGCGCGAGCAAACTCACGAAAGCTCAACGCGATGATCGAGAGTCCAAGGCCCAGGAAGAGAACGATCACGATCCAGCCGAACCCAGCCACCAACGGTATCTCCACCGGCCAGAACGTATGCATAACAAGCCCCAGGAGCACCGAACTCAGCTGCAGGGCAGCCGGTCGCCACGCCTCTATGCCCGGACTGTCTCGACGTTGCGAATCAGAATTGGCCAAGCTCGGCCTTTTCCGTAGCGGCGCGTCGTGCGCCAGCTTGGCTTTGGAGTTTCGACTCTCTGTATTTGTCTGCATGTTCACGCTGAGAACCAAGCACAGCTCGTGCCAGCAACCAACGGCGGTCGAAGGGCGTGAAACGACTCAAGTTCTGGCTCTGGATAGACTGGACGCCGACTGATCGGATGCCAATATGGAAGTCACCTGACCTCCATATTGGAAATCACCATGTCGACGCCCTCGGACTCAACCTTCCCATGAATAACCTTCCCACGTTCAAGCCTGATTCTGTCTCTGCAACGAGGGAACGATCCTCAGTCGGCGACGGCGCTGCCCCAGTAGTTGTACGAGAGGGCCTTGATCCCTGGGATGTACATTCGCTCGTCGACGACGACGCGGAAGCCGGAGGACTCCAGTAGGTTGGGGATGTCTCGGTTGAGGTTGCAACCGCCGGCGAGCTTACGCCAGCTTGGGTTGATTCGGGCTTGCCATCGTTGAACGCCGGTGTCCGGCGCGAGACCGTGCTCGCAGAACAAGAGCTTGCCGCCCGGCCGGAGGACACGTTGCATGCCTCGGAGCGCGCGCTGCGTATCGGGGATCGTGCAGAGTGTGTACGTGAGCAACACGGTGTCGACACTGTTGGCGTCGAGCGGGATTTCTTCCCCTGGCAGGTCGATCATCTCGACCTCGAGCTTCGAGCCCACGAGCCTCTTCCGTGCAAGCTTCCGCATGCCTTCCGAGGGCTCGAGGCCCCAAACCTTCTGGACCTTGTCGGTGTCGTAGTGGGGGAGATTCAATCCGCTACCCATGCCGATTTCGAGGACCTCTCCCTCGGCAAGCGGAACCACCTTCTCCCGCTGCTTCCTGGTTGGCTTAGTTGAGCACGCCAAAGTGATGACTCGAGGCAGGATGTAGCGCTCGTACAGACCCATCTCGCGTGAGGTATAACAGATCCCACCTAGACGAGAGAACCTTCCCCGAGGCCAACCCTGGCATGTCGCTTCCTCCTTCGACCATGCCTAGAATCAATGCCCGCACGAATCCCGCGAAGAGCGCTTTCGCTTGAGCCTCGACACCGGCACGTCCGGCCCCTGGGGCCCCGAGCTCTCGCGTTTGCCACGGAGCCGCTTGTACAGGTAGGCGGCCGCCCCGAAGACGGTCAACCCTGCCACGATTTCCTGCCACGGCATCCTGAAAACCCTACTCGAACCCGAGAAGCTTGCCGCCCTGATAGACGAGGAAGGAGGCGGCGTACGCAAGCACCGTCATGTAGGTGAACATGAACGCCGGCCACTTCCACGAGCCCGATTCCCTTCGCACCACGGCGATTGTGCTCATGCACTGGCACGCGAGCAAGAAGAACACCATGAGCGAGACCCCGCTGAGCGGAGTCATCACCGGGGTGCCGTCGGCATGGCGCGCTTCCCGTAGGGCCTGACGCAGGGGCTTGTTCTCCTCATCGGCCTCCCCGATCCCGAACACGATCGCAAGCGTCGAAATGAACACCTCGCGTGCAGCGAACGCGCCGATGATCCCCACGCCGATCTGCCAGTCGAAGCCTATGGGCCTCAGGACCGGCTCGAGCGCGTGCCCGAACCTGCCCGCGATACTGTGCTCCAGCTGCGCGGACGCCTCTTGCGCGTTGAGCGCGGCGACGGCCGCGGCTTCTTCCTCGGGGGGCAGAACCGCCTGCTCGACGGTCGCCCGCTCGACGTCGTAGCGGGCGGCGATCTCGTCCGACTTCGGAAACGAGAGAAGCGCCCATAAAAGCACGGTCATCGCCAAGATGATCGTCCCCGCGTCGACCAAGAAGATCCTGAGACGACGCCAGGCATTGAGCCAAAGGATTTGCGCGGAGGGCCATCGGTAGGGGGGCATCTCGAGCACGAATGTCGGGACGGGCCCGGGAAGAATGGTTCGGCGAATCACCGCCGCGGCCAGGAGCGTCACCACCACGGAAAGGGTGTACATCGCAAATAGCGCCACGGCGCCAGCGCTAAACCACCACAAGGTTGCGCCCGCAAAAACGGTGCCGACGACGAGGATATAAATCGGAAGCCGAGCGCTGCACGACATCAGCGGCAACGCGAGCATCGTGACGAGTCGATCCCGCCTGCGCTCGATCGTCCGGGTCGCCATCACGGCCGGAATGGCGCACGCGAAACCAGAAAGCAGCGGCACGAAAGCCTTCCCGTGGAGCCCGACCCCTTTCATCACACGATCGATGACGAAAGCCACACGGGCGAGATATCCGGAGTCCTCCAAGAACCCGATGAAGAGGAACAGCATGAGGATCTGCGGCGCGAAGACGATGACGTTTCCAACGCCCGCGATGATCCCCTCGACGATGAGGTCTTGGAGGACGCCGTCCGGGAGCGCTCCGGCAACCTGATCCTTGAGGAACGCGGTCAGATCCTCGATGGCGCCCATGGCGGGCTCGGCCCATGCAAAGAGCGCCTCGAAGATGAGAAACATCACCACCGCGAACACCAAGACCCCGAACACCGGGTGGGTGAGCACGTTGTCGATGCGCTCGCTCATGGTCGGTTTGGGCTCCGGCTTCGACGAGGCTCGACTCAGCTTTTCCTCGATCCACGCGTAACGAGTCGCGATGATCTCGAGGTCCGGGTTCCGACCCTCGGCCGTCCCCGCGGAACGAAGCTTTTGAACCGCACTTCGAACCGAATCGGGCACACCCCGCAGGCTGTCCTCGCCGAGGGAGAGAAGACACCACAACGCCACGGCGCGGGTCTGCTGGGCGGGGGCGCCAGGCCGCCAGCGTTCGATCACCGGGACGAGCTCGGAAAGATCCGCCTCGAGTGCCGGCGGATACGAAACGGATGGAGCCCCCGAGCGGAAAACCGACCCGAGTTGGCCTTCAACCGCCTTCAAGAGCGCATCCAAGCCGCGCTTCTTGGTAGCCACGACGGGGACCATCGGCGCGCCAAACAGCTCCGACAAGAGGTCGGTGTCGATACGGAGCCCCATCTGCTCCGCCGCGTCCATCATGTTCAGCGCGACGACGACGGGAACTCCGGACTCGAGAAGTTGCAGCGCGAGATAGAGGCCGCGCTGGAGTGTGGTCGCGTCGACGACGCAAACGACAGCACGGGTTTCGCCGGCAACGAGCGCATCGACCGCAAGCTGCTCCTCGGGCGAGCTCGCCGTCAGGCTGTACATGCCCGGAACGTCGACGAGCTCGACCTCGTGCCCGCTGAGGCGGACCGTCGCAGTCATGCGTTCGACTGTAACCCCCGGATAGTTCCCCACCTGGGCGCTCCCCCCGGAGAGCGCGTTGAACAGCGTGCTCTTCCCACAGTTGGGGTTGCCCGCGATCAAGACCTCGGGGGCCGCCGCTCCGGTGGTCACGCGGTCCCCCCCGGAGCGACTGCGATCTTGGCGGCATCGGCCCGCCGCACGGAAAGCGCGTAGTCCCGAACGCGAAGCTCGATCGGGTCGCCGAGGGGCGCCACACGCACCACCCGAACCTGCGTCCCCGGCAGGAGGCCCATCTCCATGAGGCGCGTCGAAATGGGCCGGTCACAGTCGATCGATACGATCTCCGCGGGTTGGCCGAGGGGCAGATCCGCTAAGGAGGGCTTCATCAACTATTGATAATGAATTTCTTTTTCGATTGCAACCGCTTGGAATTCCCCGGCAAGTTCCTATAACAGCGCCCTACCCGTTGCTCGGGAGGAGAATCATGGCAACCACGGCGCTCAAAGGAAATCCGACCCACACCAACGGCGACCTGCCCACAATCGGCAGCGATGCCCCGGACTTCCTGCTCATCGCTACCGACCTGAGCGAGAAGACGCTCGCCGACTTCGCGGGCAAGAAGAAGATCCTCTCGATCAACCCGAGCTACGACACCCCGGTCTGCCAAGTCGCCACCCGCACATTCAACGAGCGAGCCGCGGGCTTGGACGACATGGTCGTACTCATGGTCAGCGCAGACCTCCCGTTTGCACAAAAGCGGTTCTGCGCCGCAGAGGGGATCGAAGGTGTGGTTCCCTTATCCACCTTTCGCGGCAGCTTCTTGAAGGACTACGGCGTCGAGCTCATCGACGGCCCACTCAAGGGCGTCTCCGCCCGCGCGATCGTCGTCCTCGACGAGAACAACAAGGTCATCCACACCGAGCTCGTCCCGGACATCGCCCAGGAACCCAACTACGACGCCGCACTGGCTGCTGTTAGCTAGCACGCAGACCCGCTGGCACTGACACGGTCATTCATTGTGGACACTCTCGAGGAGTAGGTGACTCGGG
>JAPUKT010000356.1 GCA_027295555.1 Deltaproteobacteria bacterium | reverse complement strand
CGATTTGGCGCTTCCTGGCAATGCTACGTCCTACCCGCGCAGGGTCGCCGCCCAAGACCGAAAAGAGTCGAGCCGCATGAAGTTCGTGTTTGCCCAAAAGATCGTCACCTACTTGTTCGCGGGGCTCGGCCTCATCGCGTTGATGCTCGGCACGACATTCGGTCCCGTCGAAATCGCGCTCGTGGCCGTAGCTTTCGTGACGAGCTGGTTCGCGGAGCGTCCCCTGTTAGACAGGCCCAGCTACACCCGCTTCTGGAGCGTCGCAGCAGTGGCGGTCCTCCTTCTCCAGATCGCGCGGACCCTCGCCGGGGAAGCCGTCCTCACCGTCGGCGTGGAGTACGCTGCCTTTCTCCAGCTTTCGCGCCTCGCGCACCGAAAAAGCGCGGCCGACTACCAGCAGATCGCCATCCTCGGGTTTCTTCACTTGATCGCCGCCACCGTCTTGTCGGCCGGTCTCGACTACGCGGTCGTCTTCTTCGGCTTCGTGATCGTGATGCCATGGATGCTCGCTCTCACGCACCTGCGCCGGGAGCTCGAGACCCGGTACGGCGCGGACGCCCCGATGCTTCAGGCCGAGCTTCAAAGTCGAGAGCTTGCGACGCCCGCATTCTTCGGAGGGACGACGCTTCTCGCGGTGCCGCTCTTTGTGCTCACGGCGGCGATGTTCTTTGCGTTTCCACGCGTTGGCTTTGGGTTGCTCTCGAACCTGGGCACGCGTGTCCAATCGGTTGCCGGCTTTGGCGACGATGTGAAACTCGGAGGATTCGGCACCATCCGCGACGACCCGACGGTGGTCATGCGCGTGAAGATGGCCGAGATGCCCGATCCACCCCCGCAGTCGATCGGGTTACGGCTTCGGGGAACCTCCTTCGACCGCTATCGAGAGGGCCATTGGTCGCGTACGCAGGTCGCCGGGCAAGACGTACGCCGTCTGCAAGACCAATACGTCCTGCACCGCCCTCCAAAACTGGGCGACGAGCGATACGAGATCATTCTCGACCCGATGGAGGAAGCGGTCCTCTTCATTCCCGAAGGCACCGTGGCCTTGCAGGTGCCACCGGTCGTCCGTTCGGGCCGCAATCGGTACCGAAAGATCGTCTACACACCCGGCCTCGACCTCCGCTATCGTGAGCGATTCGACGCACCACTCACGTACCAGGCTTTCGCGAGCCCTACGGAACGGGCGTTCCCGGAGCGCGTCCCGCCGAAGCTCCAAGAGCGCTACCTCGAGGTCCCGGAGGGCTACGAGCATGTGTCCGAGCTTGCTCACTCGATCGCCGGCGGTGTCACGAGGCCGATTGACAAGGCTCAGCGCGTCGAAGGGTTCTTGCGGGGTGGCGGAGGCTATCGCTATTCGCTCGAGCAGCCCGACACCGAAGGGAAGGACCCCCTCCACGTGTTCCTCTTCGAAGTTAAGGCTGGACACTGTGAATACTTCTCGACGGCAATGGCCATCATGATGCGGACCCTCGGGTTGCCAGCTCGAAACGTCACCGGCTTTCTCGGCGCAGACTACAACCCATACGGGGGCTACTACGCGGTGCGCAACGGGAACGCGCACAGTTGGGTCGAAGTCTTGATCGACGGCAAGTGGGTCACCTTCGATCCGACCCCGGCGTCACGGCAGGTCTCAACCGTGCCTTCCGGGCTTACCGTGAAGCTTCGTCAGATGGTGGATGCCCTTCGTGTACGTTGGGCCGAGTACGTCGTCGAGTTCAACATCCGGGACCAGGCCCGCGCGTTCCGAGGATTCGTCGCGTGGTATCAATCGCTTCGGGGCGATCGTCGCGCCGCACCGTCGAGCAAACAAACCCCAGATCAAAGGGACAGCAGCCTTCACATTCCCCTCCGCCCGGATTGGCGGTGGTTCGTCGCGATCATGAGCTTCTTCGGTGTCGGAGTGCTTTTGGTTCGCTGGAATCGAAAACGATGGCGCCAGACTCGCGTAGGGCGCCAGTTGGACCCCGATAAAGACCGCGCGGTGCGACTCTATCTTTCACTCGAAGACAGCCTTCGGCGCGCAGGCGAGGCGCGGCCGCCCGACGTCACCCCAGCCGAGCACGCCGACCAACTCGGGCGTTCGGATTTCCCGGCTGTCGACGAGGTGCGTGAGGTTACCGATGCGTACCTCGCCACGCGGTTCGGCGAAACTGGAATGGCTCCACACGAGTATCACCGGCTGCGTCAGGTGAGCCGAAGCATCCGCGCCAAGGCGAAGAGCCCGCCTACTGCATGAAGAACCAACCGGCCCCGACTGCGGCCGCGCCCAAAAACACGAGCGCGACCATGAACGCGACGACCTTTGACTTGTTCGTTTTCCTCGCTTGTATTTGGCCCGCTTGCGCGCCTGCGGTCGTGCTTGGAGCCGCCTGTTCGTTGCGCGCAGTTGGCGGTCGGAACGTCTTGATCGGCACCGCGGCCGCCTTCTTTGGGCCTGACGGCGGATTGAGTGAAGGCCCCATCGGGCCTGCCCGTGGTCTCGCGAAGCTGCCCGTGTCGTCTTTGGAGCCGGCCTCCAACCAGCCCATCGTCGCTCCCGCCGGCGCGCTGTCCCGTACCTTCTCGATTGCGTTTTCTACGTCGAGGTCACCCTCGAACCACTGACTCGGGTCGACGAAGTCCGACGCGTCGAGTGGGTGCGTGCCGTCATTACCTGAGCGTATCGCAAAGGACGCTTCGTCGATCGGCGTCGCTGCGGGACCGTCGAGCGATGTGAAGCGCGCCAGCTCTTCTTGAATCATCGTGTCGATCATCATCGGTTGCGGGGGCACCGACTTCTGGAGATCGAGGGCGTGTTTGACGAGGTTGGCGACGTCGTAGGACGTCACCTTCATCTGGTGGTGGAACAAGTATCCCGCAAGCGCGTCACCGAAGTCGCGCGCGGTCGCGAAGCGTTGCTCAGGGTTGCGCGTCAACGCCTTCAACAGAAGCTTCTCGAACTCGGGCTTGACCTCCGAGTGATCGCCAACGAGCGACGGCACTCGCGCGTTCAACACCGCTTGCACGGTTTCGTAGTCGGTGTCTCCGAGGAAGAGACGTCGGCCCGCGAGCATCTCCCAGATGCAAACCCCCAAAGCAAAGATATCTGCGCGCTCGGTGACGTCTTGGCCCGCCGCCGCTTCGGGTGAGAGGTAGCTGAACTTCCCCTTCACGACCCCAGGGTCCGTCCGCTCCAGCTGCGTCCGCGCCTTGGCGAGGCCGAAGTCGGTCACCTTCACTTCTCCACGTCGGCTGATCAAGATATTCGGGGGCGACACGTCGCGATGGACCAACTCGAGTGCATTGCCGTCGTCATCCCGGAGCTCGTGTGCGTAGCTCAGCCCACGGCAGGCCTCCATGGCGATGTAGATCGCGTCTTTCAGAGGGAACTGCTCGCGCCTGAGCCGCAGCGTCTCGAGGATCTTCTTGAGGTTCGTCCCATCGACGAACTCCATCACGATGAAATAGCTATTGTCGGACGAGCCGATGTCGAAGACGCTGACGATGTTGGCGTGCGAAAGCCGGGCGCCCAGGCGCGCTTCGTCCAGGAACATCCCGATGAAGTTCGTGTGCGAGGCGAGGTGGGGCAAAACGCGCTTGATTGCGACGCGCTTCTTGAAGCCCTGAACGCTGGTGGCTTCCCCGAGGAAAACCTCAGCCATGCCCCCAGACTCAAGCTTTTCGATCAGGCGGTATCTCTGATCGGTCATCCTCGCCCGTATGCCTTCCCTAGAGGCGTCCCCGTATTGTCGATTGTTGGAGCCATCAGCGTCAAGGAACGGTTGTCATTGACAGGTTCGCTCCACGGCGCTTGACTGCTGCCGTGCCACGATCGCCAAAACCCATTCGAATCGCCCCTTCCGTCCTTTCGGCGGATTTTGGCCGCCTTGCGGCTGAAGTCCAAGCCGTCGACGAAGCCGGGGCCGACTGGATCCACGTCGACGTCATGGACGGCCGATTCGTGCCCAACATCACCATCGGGCCCCCCGTGGTGAAGGCGATCCGAGCCGCCACCAAACGCGTGGTCGACGTCCATCTGATGATCGTCGAGCCCGAGAAATATGTTCAGTCGTTCGCCGACGCGGGCGCAGATGTAATCACCGTCCATGCCGAAGCCTGTACGCATCTTCACCGGACGATACAGCAGATCCGCTCCCTCGAAAAAAGAGCCGGCGTTTCCCTCAACCCCCATACCCCTCCCGATGGCCTACGCTACGTTCTGCCCGACGTCGACCTCATCCTCGTGATGAGCGTAAATCCAGGCTTTGGCGGACAGAGCTTCATCCCCTCCTCCAACACGAAGCTCGCCCTGATCCGCGATATGATCGATGACGCCGGGCTCGATATCGATCTTCAGGTCGATGGGGGCGTGAAGCCCGGTGTCGCGCGCTCGGTGGTCGAGGCAGGCGCGGATGTGTTGGTCGCCGGAAGCGCGGTCTTCAGCGCCAACAACTACGCGGACGCGATCAACGCTCTCCGGAAGGATGCCGAGTGAGCGAGGACCCCGCCCTCACTACCATTTTCGTCGATCGCAAAGCGACCAAGCGCAAACTACGCAAGAGCAGATTGGTCGTCGTGGAGGGCCCCGAAACCGGACGTCGACTCGAGATCGCTAGCGAGCGCATCACGATCGGTCGGAGCCTGATCTGCGACCTCGTTCTGACAGACGCGTCGGTGAGTGGGACACACTGCGAGATCGTCGCCAACGAGGCGGGCTTTCTGCTGCGGGATCTCGGTGCGACCAACGGCACCTCGGTGGAGGGTGTGCGCGTTCGGGAGGCTTGGCTCGACTCGGGTGCGGCTTTGAAGCTTGGCCACACCGTAGTCAGGTTCGAGATGGGCTCGGGGACGATCGAGATCGACCTCAGCCGCCAGGAGCAGTTTTTCGAGCTGATCGGGCATAGCGTGCGGATGCGCGAGATTTTCGCCGTCCTCGAAAAGGTCGCCGCCTCGGATCTCACCGTCCTGATTTGGGGCGAGACCGGCACCGGTAAGGAGCTCGTCGCGCGCGCCATCCACCGCGCTTCCAAGCGCGTCCGGCGGCCTTTGGTCGTCCAGGACTGCAGCGCGATCCCCGCGAACCTCATCGAGAGCACGTTGTTCGGCCACGAGCGCGGGTCTTTCACCGGTGCCGCAGATCGTCGACGAGGATGCTTCGAGCATGCCGACGGCGGCACGCTGTTCCTCGACGAGATCGGCGATCTCAACATCAACTTGCAGCCGAAGCTCTTGCGTGTCCTCGAAACGCACGAGGTGCAGCGAGTTGGCGGCTCACGCACCATTCCGGTTGATGTTCGAGTCGTCGCCGCGACCAACCGTGATTTACGTCAGATGGTCAACGACGGCAGCTTCCGCGAAGACCTCTACTATCGTCTGAGCGTCGTCCAAGTGGACCTCCCACCGCTCCGGGAGCGCCCCGAGGACATTCCGACGCTGGTTCAGCAGTTCCTGGAAGAGTCGGCCAAGCGGGTCGCACATGCTGAGGGTGCACGCTTCACGATCACACACGACGCCATGATGAAGCTCCAAGCTTACCCGTGGCCGGGCAATGTCCGTGAGCTCAAGAACACCATCGAGCGTGCGGTCTCTCTGGCCGATGGCACCGAGCTCGGCGTGCAAGACCTGCTCCCGGCTTCTCAGAAGACACCACCGGTCTTTC
>JAPUKT010000355.1 GCA_027295555.1 Deltaproteobacteria bacterium | reverse complement strand
GCATGAGCCGCCGATTTTCAACGGTGTCGAACGACCATTAGTGGACCGCGTGATCATCCCGACAACTTGGCGAGAGGGTGGAATCGGAGTCTGGGGTGAGCCGATCGAGGGGCTGCGGTACGAATTCTATGTGATCGGCGGTCTCGACGCGAATGGCTTCTCCGGCTCGAGCGGGCTTCGCGGCGGGCGGCTCCAAGTCACACAAGCCGTGCTCAATGGCCCGGCGTTCACCGGCCGGATCGAATGGGAGCCGACGCTTGGGATGGTCATAGGCCTCGCACCCTACTTCGGACTTGCCGGGCCCAAAGAGCTCGATGTCAACGTGAGAGTGAGCGGGATCGCGGGGGATTGGCGCATTCGGCGCAAGGGCTTCGAGTCGCGAGCGGTCGTTGCGTACTTCCACGTCAGTGACACCGATGCTCTCCGCACGATTTTGCCTGGAGAGACTGAACCGGTCAGCACCGTCGGCTCCGACCTCTTCGGGGTCTATGGCGAGCTCGGTTACAACGTGATCCACTCCGTGGAGACCGAGATGGCGTTGGTGCCGTTCGTGCGCCTCGACTACTTCGACACGACTTTCCAGGAGCAGGATCCGGCGTTTGATCTCCCTGCCTTTCTCGTTCCCACAGTCGGGTTGGCTTTCAGGCCTATCCCGCAAGTGGTTTTCAAGTTCGACTATCAGGCCGTTCGCGCTTCCTTCGGGCCGAACGAGAACCGATGGAATCTCGGCCTTGGCTGGATGTTCTAGCGGAGGCAGCGGAGCCGAAGGCGCGAATTTTGCGCGTAATTCCGCTTGCGTCGCTCCGGGACTCCTTCTATTGTTGAAAACGAAGATGAAAAACGTTTTCAATAGGGCTGGTGCCCTCCTCGTCCTGACCTTGGTCGGCTTGAGTGTCCCCGCGAGCGGTCGCGCGGAGGTCTATTACAGTGTGCGCGGCCTGCTGGCCGACCAATTTCGTCAGTCTGATCGGGTGGACTTCAAACGCATTCAACTGTCCGACCAGCAACGTGAGCAGATTCAGAGCCAACTGGGTCAGAAGCTGGCGAAAGACGAGTACATTTTTTACGTCGCCCACTCTGGGGATCGGATCGATGGGTACGCGCTGTTCGACCGTGAGATCGGACAGCACGAGTATATCGACTTTGCGACGTTCTTCGACAGCGAAGGTCGGGTGACGCGTGTCGAAGTGGTGGCGTACCGCGAGCCACATGGCGATGGGATTCGCTCGAAACGCTTCCGCAAGCAGTTCGTAGGCAAAGGATCGACGAGTAAGTTCCGGCCGGGACACGACATCGATGTCATCTCCGGCGCGACGTTGTCCGCGCGCGCTATGGCCAAGGCCGTGAAGCGCGCTTCGGTGTTGCTGCACGATATCGTCCTCACCTCGTCCTAGTCAGAGCGATGCAAGACTTCACTCAACCGGCCGGCCGGCTGCGGCCCCTTCCCGTGGGAGCACGTGCTGTGTACTCCGTGTTCCTCGTATTTACGCTCCTCGGCTTGGTCCTGACCCTCGTTCTAACTCACGACATGGTAGGCATCGACCTCGCGCGAGTGGACAACTACTACGGGGGCGACACCGCCCCAGTTGAGTACGTCGAGCCCGATGGGGGACCAGAATTGGTGCTGCCGCCGGGCGGCGAAGAGCTGGCTGCATTCGAGCCGATACCTCATCGAAAGCTACTCGAAGTGACCCACTTTCACCTGTTCTCGATGCCGGTCTATCTGTTGATTCTCAGCCACCTGTTCATGCTCTCGCGCGCACGCAGGGCGTCGAAGGCCACTTGGATCACGTTGGCCTCGCTCGGAACTCTCCTGCACGTGGCCGCGCCCTGGGTGGCCGCCCCAGCGATGCCGGGGGCGGTCGCCGTGTACGGGATATCGGGCGTGCTGATGCTGGTCAGCTACGCCGTCATGTCTACGCTTCCCCTATGGGAGATGTGGCGGAGCTAATGAACGTTCAGATCAAGCGCGTCTATGATCCAGTCGAGCGCGGAGATGGGCTCCGGGTCTTGGTCGACCGCCTTTGGCCTCGGGGGCTTTCCAAGGACAGGGCGAAGATCGATCTCTGGGCAAAAGAGCTAGCGCCATCGACGGTGCTCCGGCGTTGGTTTCACAGCGATGTCGGCAGCTGGGGCGAGTTCAAGGGGCGCTACAACAAGGAGCTCTCGGCCAACCAGGAAGCCGCCGCCGACTTACGGAAGCGGATCGGGAGTAAGAAGGCCACCTTTCTGTTTGCCGTGAAGGACGCCGAGCGTAACCACGCCGTCCTGCTGAAAGCCTTCCTAGAAAAGCGCTAAGGAGCGGCGAAGCCGGCATTTCCTGCCGAAAACTACGTCCTGCGCCTCGATCGTGGTCTTGTGGCCGTACTTTATGGGTCGGCAGTCCACGTACCCGCCCACCTCGGTGGCCCTCGATCTCGAGCTTCCCGCTCCGATTCGAGTCCGGCGAAAGCCGGAGATTTGCGTTCCGCAGTTCACGCAAGCGCGCGAGTCGCATGCGTGGTGGCTTCGCGCCGTGAACCGAGTTGGCGGGCGCTGGGAGCCATTCGGTCGGCCGAACGCGGAGGCGTATTGGTCCAGTGCGCAGCGGGCCGAGCCGGACGCCGGCGATCCCACCCCCGACGCACGGGCGGCGCTCAGTGCGCTCGTCGATTCGCTCAATGAGGACGCCGCCCTCAACTTCATCGGGAAGATCGCAGCACGAATCGACTGCACGCGCATGGCGACGACGCATCTTCGAATCGAAAAGGCGCTGCGGGAAACGAGCGGCATCGTGGACGTGGAGTTACCGGCGCCCCTCTTCGTCTTGGGCCTTTTTCGGAGCGGGACCACGTTCCTCCATCGCTTGCTTGCCCAGGATCCGGACAGCCGCACGCTTCCCCACTGGGAGAGCTTCGACCCGGTGCACACGCCCGCGGGGCCCGAGGCCCGACAACGCAAGCTCACGTTCACGCTGGGGCTGGCGGATGTCCTGTCGCCCAACATCAAAGCGATCCATCCGATGGACGCGTACCAGACCGACGAGTGCCGGGCGCTGTTCACCAACGTCTTTCGGACGCTGCAGTTCAACGTGCAATACCGCGTGCCGAGCTACGTCGACTGGCTACTCGGTCAGGATGCGCGAATCGCCTATCGACACTACCGGAGACAGCTTCAGTCGATTCACTATCACCGACCCTTTGGAAAGCGATTCGTGCTCAAGGATCCGACGCATATGTTTTTCGTGGGGACCATTACCGAGATCTTCCCGAATGCCCGCTTCGTGTTCATTCATCGTGATCCCGTCGACACGCTCAGCTCGATTTGCAGTCTCTACGGCTACGCGCGCTCGGTGTTCAGCAGCGATGTCGACGCCAAGGCACTCGGGGGGGAGCTTCCCAACAGCTATATGATGTCGATGCTCGAGTCAGCGGTTGCTGCCGTGGATAGGCTGCCTTCGAATCGCGTCGCGCACATTCGTTCGCCGGATTTGAGTCGCGATCCAGTGAGGGCCGTGGCGGCGGCTTACCGGGATCTCGGCATGGAGCTCAGCGAAGACGCGAGCACTGCGATGCAAGCCTACGTCGAAGCGAAGCGCGAAAAGTCGAGCCCACGGCACATTCACAGCGCCGAGGGCTTTGCCCTCGACTCCGGCGCCATCCATGAGCGGTTCGCCGACTACTGTGACCGTTTCGATCTGCTTTCTTGAGCCTCCCCAAATCCAACGGACTGCACTAGGGTCGGTCACCATGGAGCGCACTGAGAAGAACGTTCGACTCGGGGTGACGCTGCCGATTGGCGGTGCTGACAAGGCCGTTGAGCTCGCCAGGGCTGCCCGCGATCGAGGCTATGAAGAAGTATGGATGGCCGAGGTCAACGGAGGCGATTCGTACGCCTTGGCTGGGGCGGTGGCGCAGGGCGTCCCAGGGATGCGGATCGGGACCGCGGTCGTGCCTGCGCAAACGCGTACACCGATGATGCACGCGATGGCTGCGATGACGTTGAGCCAAATGACACAAGGCAACTTCATTCTCGGTATCGGCCTTTCGTCGCCCAACATCGTGCATGATTGGGGCGGCCAGCCGTACGACAGGCCGTTGACCCGCATGCGCGAGCACGTCGAGGTGCTTCGACAGATGCTGACCGGTGCGAAGACGACTTACGAGGGAAAGACACTGTCGGTCAAGAGCTTCAGGCTTGGAGGTTCTCCCGTGGGAGAGGTTCCGATCTATCTTGGGGCGCTCAACAAAGGGATGCTGCGCCTCACCGGTGCTCTTTGTGACGGCATTTGCCTCAACATGGTTCCAGAGTCCGCGCTTCCTCAGGTGCTCCACGAGGTGCGCGCAGGCGCGGAGGAGGCGGGGCGCGACCCCAACGCGATCGAAGTCGTCGCACGCCTTCATGTCGTGTTGGTCGACGACCCATCGATGGGGCGGAACTTGATCCGTACGGTCTTTGGCGCCTATGCGGCTACGCCGGGGTACAACAAGTGCTTTGAATGGATCGGCTTCGAGGAGGAAGCGCGGCAGATTCGTGAATCGTTTGCGAAAGGCGATCGGGCCGGCGTGGCAGCTGGGGTCACCGATCGGCTCTGTGATGCCATGGCCGTCGTCGGGCCTGCCGAAACGGTGCGCGCCCGGGTTCGTGCGTATGCCGAAGCGGGGATCGACGTTTGCGTGATCAATCCGATTGCGGATTTGTCGGCTGTCCCCGACGTTTTAGGAGCAATTTCAGGCTCTTTGGACGGTCTCGACCTTCGAAACAGCGGCGTGATGCGAGCCACCGGTCGAGGACTTGACTGACCCATTCAGTCAGTTATAAATGGCGTATGCCGCGCATCCGCGATCCCGAACGCTTTTCCCAACTCATCTCTGTCGCCACCGACGTATTCATCGAGCGCGGATACCGCCGCACCCAGATGAAGGACATCGCCGAGGCCTTGGGCGTCGCCAAGGGGACGATCTACCTCTACGTCGAAAGCAAAGAAGCGCTTTTCGATCTGGCCGTCAGGGCGGCCAACGACGACCTCGCGGAGCCAACGACCCTGCCAGTACCGACGCCGAGGCCGGGGCTGACGGTGCGCTATGTGAAAGACGCCCTCGCGAGCGAAGCGCGCCTACCCAAGCTCGAAGCTGCGCTTGGCAAGTCACGCACGAACGACGTGCGTGCCGAGCTCGAGGGAATCGTGCGTGAGCTCTACACGCTGATGCATCGGCGCCGGATGGCGCTCAAGCTCATCGACCGAAACGCCCGGGACTACCCGGAGCTTGCCGCCATCTACTTCGCGATTGCCCGGCAGGCGATACCGAGCTTGCTCGAGCAGTACCTCGAAGCACGACTCCCAGAAGATCGACGAGGCGGCTTGCCCCTGATGGCGATCGCGCGGGGCATCGTCGAGGTGATCGCATTCTGGGCAATCCACCGGCACTGGGACCCGGCTCCGACGCCCATCGATGAAGAGGTCTCCGAGGCGGCTGCCGTTCGGTTCGCGCTAGGAGCGCTCGGCGCATGAGTTACCTAGCCACGGTGCGAGGAGCGATCAAAGATCGGCGAAGCCTAGGTACGGAGGCGATCGTGATGGCAGTCCTGGTCGTCGCGAAGCTCGGGATCCACCTGGCCCTGTCCACCCGATATGGCCGACACCGCGACGAGTACTATTTCATCGACTGTGGGCAGAACCTTGCGTTTGGGTACGTGGATCATGCCCCGCTGGTGCCTTGGCTGGCGGGGCTGTCGACGGCGCTCTTCGGCGACAGCCTCCTGATGCTCCGTTTGCCATCGATCCTCGCCGGCGCAGCCACTGTCTGGCTCACTATCCTGCTTGCCCGCCGCTTTGGCGCGAATACGTATGGGCAGGCGCTCGCTGGCATGGCCGTGCTCTTCGCGCCTGCCTATCTGCGGATGCACGGCATGCTCGACCTTCCGGCATTCGAGCCTGTGTTTTGGACCGTGGCAGCGCTATTGATGGCAGATCTCATCGACGGCGCCGATCGAAGGCGCTGGCTGCTCATCGGTGGGGTCGTCGGCCTCGGCCTCATGGGCAAGCACACGATGCTCCTTTGGG
>JAPUKT010000354.1 GCA_027295555.1 Deltaproteobacteria bacterium | reverse complement strand
CTTGTGGATCAGAGCTGCCCCGTGCGCTGGATCGCCGCCGAAGGCCGGAAGCGGAAGGTCGACGGCCCAACACTGGGCGGCGGTCTCGTCGTTCGGGCAGCAGGCCTGGAGCTCTGCTCTCGACTCAGGCCAAAGGCGGTCCAACAGATCGTCCGCGGAGCTTGGAAGCCCCTTCCCGCCATGGCCGAGCAGCGCCAGCGCCACCGACTCGATGAAAGCCATGCGTCCGAAGCCCCCGGTTTCCTTGCTATCTGTGAGGCCAAGGTCGAGGCCGCGGCCGCATAGGGCCGCTCGACGATACCCGGGCGTCTCAAGGACGACGGAGGTGGCCACCAAAGGGCCCAGGCGGGGCCCCAAACCGTTCTCGTCGACCCCCATCACGAGCATGTTCGCCGTGTATCATGGACGGCAGAAAAAGCACCACTCCGGTCGGGTTGGACGCATGGGCAAATGACGGTAATATTATGGTGTTATGGTAGTTAGGTCGCGTGCGTCCTCAGGAGAGGGGGGTCCGGTGAAGAACGAGAGCCCGATCGCGCGAATCGTCCGCGAAGCTATCGAGGCTGTCGCCGCTCCCGACGTGCGTCTGCAGATCATGCATCGCGCCCTTCACATGGCGCACGAGCACGAAATTCCGTCGTCGGGACAGCCGCTCCAGATCTTCGTGGACAAGCACCTACGCACGGCCGCCGCGTTCTACCTCGGCAACGAAGCAGCCGAGGCGGTCCTGAAGAACCTCGATCCACTCGTGTCGCTCGCACAGAAAGTCGCGTCGCGGCCACCACATCGTCGGGCCGGCCAACGCGAGCCAACCCGTCGCATGGGGCGCGACCGCCAGTATTCGGGGGTCTCACCCAAGCGCGAGATAAGTGGAGAAGAGGATACGGACACGTCCAAGTACCCGAGGATACAGCCGCTCGGTTCGGCCTTGCCGATGGTCTTCGTTGCAACGCGCAGTCGCGAACGATGTGCTGGGATCGAATCGCATTTGCAAGAGTTGGCGGCGGTCCAGCGAATCGAGGACGTCGTCGCCTTTTTGGACAACCTCAAAGCCACCGCTTCGTTGAGCCCTCTGGTCGTGATCGACTGCGTCGAAGCTTCGGTGCAGCCGGCAACCATCGCCATCCTCGCGCACGAGCTGCCCAAGGGCTCAGGAGTTTTGCTGTGGGGCGCGACCGATCAGCACCGCGAGCTAGTGGACGTCGCGACGCGCGATCGTGGCTGGTTGCGCTGCGACGCCGACGCTTCCCCTGGAGATGTGGCGGCTTTGATTCAGATGCTCCTCGGCGAGTAGCCAGCCAACCAAGTGCGCGTCGCTCGCGGCGACCTGCGCACGGTCTTCGTCTTTGCGCGCCGCGTCGCTGAGCCAAGGCCAAAACGGCGCCTGCTCCTGGCATCCCAGCGTTCGCTCGGCCGGACCACATCCGACGCGAAGGTGGAAATGATCGGTATGCGAATCGCCGTGACCCGGTTGGTGCAGCACCCAGGTCGCCCGAAACACGGCCTGAGGTGAGGGCTCGTGGCGCGCGGCATACCGGAGGAGACGAGCCTTGATGTCGTTGGAGCAGAAGAGCCACTTCACACGGGCCTGCGGATCCATCACGAGGGTTCGCACGATATGCCAGTTGCGCGCTTCATCGAACGAAAACACCCGGTCTCTTCGAACGGAGAGGCCGTAGCGATCGAACTCCAGCCAGCCGCCACCGCGCGCGGCCATCCCCCCAGCATCGCGCGCGAAAAATACGAGGTCCGCGTCCCGTCCTGCGCGGTGGCTTCGGTGCCGGTGGTGTGCGCCTCCACGCGGATTGGAGAGGTCGCCGACGCGCAGCGGGTACCCACCTGGAAACACCTCGGCCACCGCCTTTGCGGTACGTTCGATAGCCTCGATTAGGATCGCCGTTCCGTAGCGTGTCTCTTCCCCTGGGCGTAGCCGTTGATAACCCTCTCCTCGATCGGGCAGTGGGATCGCATGATGAAGATACCCGTGGTCGGAAGTCCCGATCGAGATCGTCTGACCGGTCGGCAGCGGCTTGCCCACACAGGCGCAGATCGCTGTGATTACAACGGCCATGAGAATCCTAACCATCCCTTCGCATGATAGCGCATGCTTCCGCTTGACGTCCCAAAGGCGCCACGTAAGTTTCGTCACGGCTACAAAATGACCGAGCAAAACGAAGGCTTCATGGATCGTTTGACCGCGCACTTGGACCGCGGGTGGGAGCTCGTCACGCGGGGTGACCTGATCGGCGCCATGGCGTCCGCTGAGCAGACCCTCGAGCTCGACGGCGAGTCCCCGGATGCGCACAACCTCATCGGCTACATCCACGCGGCCAACGGGAACATAGAGCTGGCGCTAGAGCACTACCGCCAGGCGATCGACCTCGACGAGCACTACCTCGAGGCAATGCTCAACGCCGCAGAGCTCCTGATTCACCCGCTCGGGAACTTCGCCGAAGCGATCCGCATCCTCGACCAGGCTCTCGAGAGCTGCAAGACGGCAGACGACATCGCCGACGCGTCGGTGCTCAAGGTGGACGCGCTCTTGCAACAGGGCGATCGCGCCGCTGCCGCCGAGCTTCTCTTGGGCCTTGCTGAGGGGCCGTTCGAAAACCCGCAGCTCGATTTCTTGATCGGACGCGCGCATTTCGAGCTCGATCAGATCGAGCCCGCGGCCGTACTCATCGAACGAGCAGCAGAGCGCCCCGACGCGTCGTCTGACGTGCTGT
>JAPUKT010000353.1 GCA_027295555.1 Deltaproteobacteria bacterium | reverse complement strand
ATGCGTCTCGAAAGATCCCACCCTCGAGGCGAAACTGCTACAAGTACCGGCAGGAGACGGCGTTGATCCTGACCAACATCGACAGCGTGCCGGGCCGGGGCATCGTTCAACACTTTGGCCTCGTGCAGGGCAGCACCATCCGGGCCAAACACCTCGGTCGTGACTTCGCCGCGAGCCTGAAGAACATCGTCGGCGGAGAGCTCAAGGGCTACACCGAGTTGCTGCAAGAGAGCCGCGCGGAGGCGACGGACCGGATGGTCGCCCAGGCTCGGGAGCTCGGCGCAAACGCGGTGATCAACGTTCGCTTCACGACGTCGTCGGTGGCTCAGGGCGCATCGGAAATCCTCGCCTATGGAACTGCAGTGCTGGTGGAGTGACGATGAGCCACCGGGTCGAGCTGATCATCACACTGGGCATCCCGATCTTGCTCATCTTGTTGGGCAGGTTCGTCGGGGCGAGTATCGAGCGGCGCCACTACGAGAGCATCCGGGAGCGAGAAACTCGCTTTCGGCGTCAGCCGGCGCTTTCGACCAAGCAGTCCAACACCATTGCGGTGATCGGTAGCGCCCAACTTGTGACCGGCTCTGTCGTCGTCTCCGTCGATCATTTCAAGCGTTTTTTGAGCCGCTTTCGAATGATCTTCGGCGGGGAGATTCGCTCGTACTCGTCCCTCATCGACCGCGCACGCCGCGAGGCGGTTCTGCGCATGAAAGAGTCTCAACCCCACGCAGACGCGTACATCAACACGCGCCTCGAGACTTCGACGATTTCCAGCACTTCTGGAGATGAAGGCGTCGGCACCATCGAGGTGCTCGCCTACGGTACGGCCATTGTTTTTGAAAGCTCAAAACGAGGCCGGTTGCGGTAGCTGTAAAAGTCGACAACGATCGCGTGTCATGACCGATCCACGACCCCGCATCGTCACGGAGCGCGACGGCTACGTGTTACACATCGTGCTCGACCGCGCAGACAAGATGAACGCCTTCGACCTTCAGATGCTCCGAGAGCTCGGGGAGGCCATCACCGCATACGAGGAGGACCCTGAGCTGCGGTGCGCCGTACTCCATGCGAACGGAGACAACTTCACGGCGGGTCTCGACCTGGCGGAGGTGGGTCCTGCGGTGCGCGGGGGCGAACCGTTGTTTCCGAAAGGGAGCGTCGACCCCTTGAGCCTGCACGACCCGAAGCGAAAGAAGCCCTTGGTGATGGCGGTGCAGGGCTGGTGTCTCACCATCGGCATCGAGCTTCTTTTGGCTGCCGACATTCGACTCGCCGCAGAGGGAACACGCTTTGGGCAGATCGAGATCAACCGGGGCATCTTCCCGTTCGGTGGCGCCACGATACGGCTTCCCGAGGTAGCCGGCTGGGGCAACGCCATGCGCTGGCTCCTGACCGGCGACCGCTTCGAGGCCGCCGAGGCCTTGCGCATCGGGTTGGTTCAGGAGGTAGTGGCGCCCGCCCAGCTGCGCAATCGGGCGATCGAGATCGCGCAGACGGTGGCCAAGCGTGCGCCACTCGGTGTATACGCGACGATTCGATCCGCGCGCACGGCGCAACTGCAAGGCACCCAAGCCGCGGTCGACGAGCTTCTTACGATCGCGCGCGAGCTCATGGATACCGAAGACGCCGAAGAAGGCGTGCGCTCGTTTGTCGAGCGTCGTGAAGGCAACTTCAAGGGCCGCTAGTGTGCGGATCTTTTCGCTTGGGGTCGGCTTTCCTCCTCTCTCGCACACTAGGGTTTTGGATCAGATGCTGGGCGGCTCACGCGCGCCGCTTCGCGGTCGGTATCGTCTTCTTGATGTGGATCGCGCAGTCGTCCCCGACGACCTTCCGAAGCGCCGGCTCGATGACTCCGGTACGGACGTAGTCCGCACCGACCCCAAACGCCGCGTGCCCCGTGACGCGGACGACGACCTCGTTCTCGTCCACTGCCACGAGCTCGATCGTGCTTGCATCGCTTTGAAGGAGCGGACCGAGAACGTCATCGATGACGCGCTGAACGGCTTCATGCACCCGTCGAGCATGGGAAATTGCCAGGGAAAACGCAAATCTCTGGGGTGCTATAATCTACCGCAATCATGCAGCCCGCCCGGACGCGACTCCAAGTGGATATTCGGCGCCAGCAACTCCTCGAGCTGGGGCTCGAGCTGTTCGCCCAACAGACGTATGACGGGGTTTCCATCGACGAGATCGCGAAGAGAGCCGGTGTCTCGAAGGGTTTGCTCTACCATTACTTCCCGAGCAAGCGGGCCCTTTACATCGCCGCCGTCGCGGCCGCTGCCGACCAGCTTGTCGAAGAAACCGACATCGACAAACACGGCACCGGTGCGGAGCCCGATCCCGAAGGGGTTCGCGAAGCCCTCCGCGCGTTTCTCAGCTACGTCTCCCGCCGCCGCGCCGAATACGTCTTTCTCTTGAGCGGTGGAGTCGGATCGGACCCCGAGGTGGCGGAGATCCTCGAAGGCACACGGCAGGCCCTGGTCGAGCGAATGCTGACCCGGCTGGCCCGGTTTGGTGTCGTGGACAACCCAGCGACGCGTCTTCGATTGCGCGGCTGGATCGGCTTTCTCGAAGGCTCGACCCTCGATTGGGTGAAAACGCAAGAGCTCGACGCGGATGCTTTCCTCGAGCTACTCGTCCAGATGGCGGGGCACGTGCTTGCTTCGGTCATTCATTCGCCCGCTCGCTAAATGAAGTTCTCGAGACTCGCTTCGGCCGTGCTCCTCAGCGTGGCAGCCTCGTCGGGCTGCCGCGAGACCGAGCCTCTCCCGAAGACGCCGGTGAGGACAGCCTCATCGAAACCCGTCGTCGCGCCCCTGTCGGCCCAGGACAACGAATCCACGGAGGCCCAAAGGATCGACTGGGGCTCCTTCTCGTCGACCTCGTTGCGGAACCCAAACGACGGCTCGCTGGTAGGTGGGGTTCCCTTGCCGCTCTCTGCACGGGGGTTGCAGTTCAATCCAAAACGGGACCCTGCGGCCCGGTTCGGCACCGTCGAAGTGGTCCGCGCCTTGGTGAACGCTGCCCGAACCGTCGACACCGAGCTAGGCAGTCGGCCCGTCACCATCAACGACCTCAGCTACGAAAATGGAGGCCCGATCCCCCATCACGGGGCTCACCAAAACGGAAGGGACGTGGACGTCTTCTTCTACCAGCTCGGCCCCGGCGGAAAGCCGATCGAAAGCGTCGGGGCGTTCTTCGACCCAAATGGCATCGGCGTGGATTTTCGAGACCTCACGGACCCCTCAGACGATGTCGAGCTGCGCCTCGACGTGCCACGGACGTGGCGGTTCGTGCAGGCGTTGATCGAAGACGAAGCAGCCAATCTCCAGTCGATCTACCTGGCAGAGCATCTGCGCTCGCTCTTGCTCGACTACTCACGCAAGCACGGCGCTCCCGAGTCGACCGTCGCACGGTTCGCCGAAATGACGTGCCAGCCAGAGTATCCGCATGACGACCATTTTCATTTCCGTTTCTATTGCTCCGCGGACGACATCGGGGCGGGGTGTAGGGATTCAGCCCCCCTCTACGCCTGGCGAAAAAAGGCGTTGGCCGAGGTCGGAGCTCAATCGCGGCCGCTCCTTCCGAAACGAGAACGAGCGCGCACGAAAACCGTGAGCCACGAGGAAGCGCGTCAAGCCGCCGGGCCCTTGGACCCGGAGGTCGAGCGGTGGTTGGATCGACGAAAAGAATGGCGCGACCCACCCCACCCTGGTCGCAGGTATTGCCGATGAAGAGCTTCGATTGGATCGCGGAACGACGTGAGCTCGAGCGACTCGTCGACGAGCTCGTCGATTCGGGCGCGTACGCATTGGACACGGAGTTCCACCGAGAGCGAACCTACCTGCCGCAGCTCGCGCTGATTCAGCTCGCAACGAGAGGTCGCCTGGCATTGGTCGACGCGCTCGCAGTCGATGTCGCCTCCCTGAGGCGCGCCTTCGAGAGCGATGCGATCTGCACGATGCACGCGGGCTCACAAGACCTCGAGATCCTGCAATTGGCCTGCGGCGAAGTCCCCAGGCGAATCTTCGATACGCAGATTGCAGCGCTCTTTTCTGGCTATCGCACGACCTCGCTCGGAAAGCTCGTCGAAGACCTGCTGGAGGTCAGGCTCGACAAGAGCGCGCAGCTGACCGACTGGACCCGCCGGCCGTTACCCGAAGCAGACCAGCGGTATGCCGCGTCCGACGTTGCCCATTTGCTCGACCTCCGGGACGTGCTGATCCGCCGACTCGACGAAGACGGGCGCCTGTCGTGGGCCGAAGAGGAAATCGAACGCCTCCGCACGCGGGATCGATCGCGCCCAGATCCAGAGACGCTGTGGTGGAAGCTCCGGGGGAAGTCGAAGCTCGGCGGCAAAGCGCGCGGTGTGGCGCAGGAGCTCGCTAGCTGGCGAGAGGGGGTGGCTCAACGCAAGAACCGTCCGCCACGAACCGTCTTGTCGGATATGGCTTTGCTCGCGCTCGCGCAGCGGCCCGCTCGTAGCGCCGCGGACTTGCGCGGCGTGCGAAACTTCGATCCGAAGCGCTTCAAGTACACCGAGGATTTGCTTGCGGCGATCCGGCACGGCTTCGAGCTCCCCAAGGACCAGCTACGCCTCCCGCCCAAGAAGCCCGAGAATCTTCCCCAGGTCGACGGGGTGATCGCGCTTTGTCTCGCGTGGCTCTCTCAACGTGCACACGAGGAAGGGATCGACGTGAGTGTGCTCGGCACCCGGGACGACGTCACCGAGCTCGTACTGAACCAGGAGTCACGGCTCGCCAAGGGTTGGCGGCAAGCGCTCGTTGGCCACGAGTTGAAATCGATCATCGGCGGAACGGCTACCCTCCGCGTGGACGGAACCCAGCTCGAGCTGGTGGATCGCACTGCATAGCGATCCAAGCTACCTTGTAGGAATGGCTGCTCCGAGAGAAGGCCGCGTAGTTCTGATCATCGCTTCGATCGTCGTGATCGGGGCAGGGATCAAGCTGTCCGCGCCTTTTCTCGTGCCGGTTCTAGTGGCCGGGTTCATCGCGGTCGTCACGGCGCCGATCGTCCTGTGGCTTTGCGACCGAGGAGTGTCGCGCACGCTAGCGGTGAGCACTGCCCTGCTGCTGGACGTGGCCGCAGGGTCGGCGTTTGGTCTTCCGCTCGCCGGCGCGCTCGCGACGTTCACGGAGCGCATCCCAGTCTACGCCTCGACCCTCGGGGCTCGAATGGAGGCGTTCGAAGTCTGGCTAGGAAGCCACGGCATCTACCTAGAGTCGATCTACGATTTCTCCGAGCCCACCTGGTTGGTGAACTTCGCGACGGCGATGGCACAGTCCGCGGCATCTCTTGTCTCACAGATCGTGATCGTTCTTCTGGTCGTGGCCTTCATGCTTTTCGAGGCCACGGGGATCCGGGAAAAGCTAGCCCGGATCGCATCGCCCAGTCGGATCAAAGACCTTTCGGAGACGGTTCAAGAGGTCAATGCCTACCTGGTCGCCAAGACGGTGATGAGCCTGATCACCGGCGTCTTGGTGTTCTTCTGGTGCTGGTGGCAGGGGCTCGACGTTCCGCTCCTCTGGGGTCTTCTTGCGGCGCTCCTCAACTTCATTCCGACGGTCGGCCAGATCATCGCGGCCGTGCCTGCCATTCTGCTCGCGCTCATCCAGCTCGGCCCAGGTCCGGCATTGGTAGTGGCAGCCGGGTTCGGAGCCATCAACCTTGCGATTGGGGCGATCGAGCCCCGCGTGATGGGGCAAGCCCTCGGCTTGTCCGCCCTGTCGGTTCTACTGTCGATGGTCGTCTGGGGTTGGCTCCTCGGCCCGATCGGCG
>JAPUKT010000352.1 GCA_027295555.1 Deltaproteobacteria bacterium | reverse complement strand
TGCTTCCCCCGCTTCGCTTTCTTCGAGAGGGCTGGTTTGCAATTCATCTCCAGCTGTGAGGAGCTCCTCTACCCTACGCTCGGCCTCATCGAGTCGTTTCGCACCGGCGCGTGACAAGCGAACCCCCTCCTCAAAAATCGCCAAAGACTGCTCGAGAGGCAAGTCTCCTTGCTCGAGCTGCTCCACGACGGTCTGGAGGCGCTCCATGACCTCCTCAAAAGGGGCCTCCTCCTGGGGATTCGACCTCCCCTTCGAATTCCTCATATTTTCAACCATACCCCACCGAAAGGCGAACGTCACCAAGGTGGGCATCGACCGCATTCGAGTTGAAGTGCCCCCGAGGGCGCTGTAGGGGGTTGAGGGAGGGGCACGTTCACCGCTCCGAGCCCCCCTATATCGATGCGCCGAGCACCTTCTGTCGTCACCCCTGGCAACCACGATGGCGTGCACCTTGGTCACAGGGCGCTGATCGACGCCGCAAAACACACGGCGGACGAGCATGGTTGGCAAACCCTCGCGATGTGCTTCGACCCGCATCCGACCATGATCTTGGCGCCGGAACGCGCGCCGGTCTTGCTCACGGATATGTCGCGCCGTGTCGAGCTGTTGAAGGGGGCGGGGTGTGATGATGTGGTTGTCTTGCCGTTCGACGCGGAGTTCGCCAAGACCACTCCAGACACCTTCGTGGAGCACGTGCTGCTGGAGGCGTGCAACGCCAGGGGCGTGGTGATCGGGCCGGATTTTCACTTTGGTCACAAACGATCGGGGAACATCGTAACGCTGCGCGAGTGGGGGGATCGCGTCGGATTCACAGTCGAGGTGGTCGAACCCGTCATGTACAAGGGCGAGTCCGTCTCTTCGACTCGTATTCGCCGGGCCTTGAAAGAAGACGGAAACGTGGAGGACGCGGGCGTGATGATGACCCGTGTTCACGAGGTGGCCGGCAAGGTGGTGCGCGGCGACCTGCGCGGTCGGGAAATCGGTTTCCCCACCGCGAATCTCGATGTCGAACCGCTGCAGCTGCCCAAGGACGGGGTCTATTCGGTCGTTGCTCGGGTGCTCGAGGAGACGGACGCCCCTCTGCTTCATGGGGTGGCGAATCTAGGTGTCCGCCCAACGTTCGAAGCGGGGCGCTCGGTCGAGCCACATTTTTTCAACTTCGAGGGGGACCTCTACGGCAAGAGGCTCCGAGTCGGTTTCGTGTCGCGCATTCGTGACGAGCACAAGTTCGGGGGTTTGCAAGAATTGCGTGACCAGATCGATCGGGACTGCGAGCAGGCGAAGAACGCGCTACAAGAGATGGACCGGGAGCTGGTTCGATGGATCTGACGAAGCTCTACAATCTGACGACACCGGAGCTTCGCGCCGAGGCGGAGCGGTTAGGCGTGAGCGACACATATGCGTTGAGCCGAGCTCAACTGATTCACGCGGTCCGCAACCGGGTCGGCGGTCCCCCGCCAGAGGGGTTCCTCGGTCGCGTGCTGGGCTTCGCCAAGTGGGCGCTCCAAACCACCGCGGCACCCGCGCAAGAGCCTTCGGACGCCGAAACAGAGGACGAGTCGGCAGGGAAGGAGGTGATCGAGCGGAGTGACAACGAGCAACGCGAAGCAAAGTACTTCGCGCGCCCTTCCGGGGCGCCGTCCGGCGCTCCGCCCCCCACTACTCCTTCCGTCAGCCCGGTCTCCAGCCCGCCGCCCAAGACGTCAAGCTCGACACCCGTTTCACGCACCCCAACCGGGGTCTTTTCAGGGGCGGGCTCGACCTTCGAAGAGCCGTTTCCCACACGCACGATGGCCCGCATCTTGGCGAACCAGGGTCACTACAAGCGCTCGCTAGCCATCTACGCGAACCTATTGCGCGATGAGCCCAACGACCCCGAGCTCCGCGGAGAAGCCGATGCAGTCCGCTCGCAGAGTCGCGCACGCCGATCCCAGATCTAGGCGCTAGTGTGGGGGCGGTGGGGCGGGACAAACTGACGGGCCGCAGGCGCCCGACCGGGATCAACCACGCGGCCGCCTGGGCGGTGGGGCGGGACCAATTGAGGCGGTAGGCCGTCCAATAGTGCACGCAATTTTGCGACCTGGCCCATCTTCCTCATCATGAGAAAGTATGGAAGCTCACTCTCGGAAGCGACAGCACGAGCGGTACCCGGTACGTATCTCCTGCGAGCTCACGCTCTCGGGAGAAACACTGCACGCGGAAACTCAAAATCTGAGCACCGGAGGGGCCGCGGTGTTGTTCTCGAGGGACCTCACGGTAGGCGAAGTGGTGACGGTGAGCTTCTTCCTGACGCAGGACGGGGTAGAGGACCCCGATCGCTCGCCGTTCGAATGCGCGGCGTCGGTGCGCTGGACCGAACCTGCCGGCCAGAATGCGTTCACTGCCGGGCTGCAGTTCTTGGCGCCGTCGGAGCGACAGCGCGAGCTCTTGCGAGACTTCCTCGCGCAGATCGGGTAGGGACGGCCCCCGGCTCCTCGTGGTGTGTACGTACTCTAGGCCACCGCAGGAACCGACGGTCGGCGAAGAGCCGGGATGATCGCGCGAATCGTCAGCGCGCCCACGCAACCCGCGGCGAGCGGGCTCCAATAGGGGAGCAACACATCGGTACCCGCCCATGCCCCGAGGAGGGCGAGCGCAAGCCCGAGGCCCGACACGGAAACGGCGACTTCGCGGGTCATCCGAAAGAAGCGCGCGCCTAGAAAGACCACGCCGGCCTTGGCGACCAACAACGAGATGCCCTGAATGGGCTCTGCCGCCTCCCACCCACCGAGAAACAACGCCGCACCGAGGACCGCAGCGGCGGACGTATAGAGGGAGGCCGACAGGCGGCTCCGACTGGCGAGTTGATCGAGCGAGTAGAGATAGCCACCGAATGCGAGCGTCGATGCCGGCGTCCGAAACAGATACCAATCGAGCACCGTCCCCTCTTGGACCGCGACGATCGACGAGATGCTTGCGGTGCGCGCGAGCAACATGACCGTAAGGGTCGACAGGACAGCAAGCGCGAAGCTCACGGTGGCGACGCGTTCCCGCGCTGCTAGCGAGAAGAGAGCGGCCAGAGACCCGAGGATCAGGATCCAGATCGTGGTCCACTGTAGGATAGACGCACAAAAGAGCGCGGCCGCAAATACGAGAACGAGGCTCAGGCGAGCCAGCCAGACCTCGATCGAGCCCGATGACGCGTTCCCGAGGCAGAGCGCCATCGGGGACAGCCAACCGAGCAGAAGGCCAAGAAGCAGCAAAACGCCAAACGCCAGCGGATCGGCACGCTGCTCGGTCGCATCGTGCGGCCAGCGCAGCACATGCACTCCCGCCAGACCGGGTCGTGCGACCGATACGCTGGACTTGGTTTGGCTCGGGTCGGGAAGGAAGTCGCGCCAACTGTAGAGGCGCAATCCATCGAGGCCAACCAAGGTGTCGCCGTGACGCACCCCTTGCATCGCCGCTACGCTGTGCGGATCGACGGACTCCACGCGGACGCCGATCGTGCCAGACTCCTCGCGAGAGAGCACGACACCAAAGTGCTGCGCATCGATGGATTGAAGCGGCTCGTCCCTGGTCGGCTCGGTCCGAAGCTGGGCCGAGGTGTCCGGCAAGAAGTCGATGAGGATGGGCTGCTCAGCGAACACGTCACGGCGGTCGTTCGCGGCGCGAAAGGCGAGCCGCAGACGCCCTTCCAACGTGCCGCGGCCACCGATCGAGCGCATGAACTCGGTATCGATCGGGACTTCGATGCGCGTCTCGGTCTGGACCTCCCCGGGGAGGCGGGCATCGACGAGGCTCGGGGGGACTCCGGGCCGATAGAGGGTGCCACGAAGGCTCACGACGGCAGCGCGGCCGAGCGGGAAGCCCCTCCCGTGAATGCGGAGCGTCCCCCCCGGCTCGATCTGCAGGGACTCGATCGCCTCGACATCGAGGAGTTGCAGATCGTCATAGGCACTGCATCCGGAGGAGAGGAGGAGGACGCATAGGACGGCGGCGAGCATCGCCTCCATTTCGCTGCGGCACGCTGAAACGTCAAAAATTGCGGGGATGACAGTGTCAGCATCAGCGCCAGCGTGAGCGCCAGCGTTAGCGCCAGCGACCGTGTTGAGACTCTGCGTCAACCGGTGACTCGGGCCGCGCCGTCTTTCCCCAAGGGATGGCACTATTTTGCGATGACGAGGGAACGCATCAGCGTTAGCGCCGGCGTCAGCATCAGCGTCAGCGTCAAGAAAGGGGAATACTT
>JAPUKT010000351.1 GCA_027295555.1 Deltaproteobacteria bacterium | reverse complement strand
TCAGGTGCCCGACCTCAAAGTCGTGCTGCCGTACATCAGTGGCGCGTTCGATATGAATTTCTGGAACTTCCGCGAAACCGAAACGGGCTGCAATTTCTACTATTGTAGCAATTTCTCGGTTTACCGCTTCACGCCAGGCTTCACGGGTAGGGCCGGTCTCGGGCTCGAGGTCAAGCACGGGATCTACATCGACATGGGCTTGCGCTACTCGTTCACCGGTAAGGGGGACTTCTTCCAGCAATCCCGCTGGTGGCTCACACCGTATGTGGGTGTTCTCGTCCGCCGCCGGTAGGCCCGGCTGAGTCAGCGCCGTCCGCCACCGCGGCGTCCGCCGCGCCCCCGCGAGGAGCCGCCGCTGCGGGTGCCACTACTTCCTTTGCTACTGCCTGAAGGCTGAGTCGACGGTTTGCTGCTCGGCTGCGAAGGCTGTGTCGACGGTTTGCTGCTCGGCTGCGAAGGCTGTGTCGACGGCTTGCTGCTCGGCTGCGACGGTTGCGTCGACGGCTTGTTGCTCGGTTGCGACGGCTTGGTGCCTGGCTTCGAGCCGCCCTGGCTGGGCGGACGACTTCCACCATGGCTCGGCGATTTGTTGTGATGCTTGTAGTGCGCTTTCCGATGCGTCTTCGAATAGTGGTAGCGGCGGTGCCGATACGCCGGTGCTCGTCGGTAGTGCGCATGCCGGTGGTACCAATGGTAGTGATACCAGGGGTGCCAGATCGGATAGACGACCAACGGAGCGACGTAGACTCCGGTGTAGACGTAGACCGTCGTCGTGGACGCCTGCGCCTTCACCTCTTCGTCACCCCCTCCGGGCGGCTGCTCGGGGTTGGCCGCCGCTTCGGCATCGGGGGCCGGCGTCGCTCGGTAGACGACTTTGTTCGTCCCTGGCTTCGCCCAACCCGCATTGTGGAAGACCCACTGCTTCCCGTCCCACTCCCACCCCGGTGGAACGAGAACGTAGCCCTTGACCTTGTAGACCCATTGGCCGCTCCGCCATTCGAACTGCTCGCCCGTCCACACCCAATGGCCGGGAAGCCAATGGTACTTGGTCTTCGCGAGTGTTTCCGCGGTGGGCTGTTGCTCTTCCAGTGGTTCGGGGGTTTCCGGATGAGGCGGCCGTTCATCGGTGGCTCCCGTGGGCGGCGCTTCCGCGGGCGGCGCGTCATCGGGCGGCGGCGGCATGTCGTCGGGGATCTCGTCCGCCGACCGCACGTCATCCTCGCCCGATGCGTCCTGAGCAAAGGCCAAAGATGGAACCGCCAACGCAAGCAGAAGGATGAGAAGACGCACTGGCTCGCGCTAACCCTCCGCCACTCGGACGGCGACGAAAGCCCAGTTCTTTTTCGTTCGCGCGATCCGCGCGCCCCAGTCGGCAAGCTTCATCTGCCAGCCGTACTTGCGGTAGAGTGCGTCGAGGATCGTCTCTTGACCGGCTTTGTCTTCGACCACGCGTGCCGTGCCGTCATGCCAGGGCCCTTTGAGCGCGCCTGTCGCACCGCATTCAGCGATTCGTATTTTCGGGTTCCTCCGCAAGCGCTTCACTTTGTAGGAATCCCCGTTGGTGAAGATCCCGAGCTCGTTGCCCGTTCTTGCAATCCACACCGGCGTGTGCACGCCGGTGCCGTCCTTTCGAAACGTTTCGAGGCTGACGTAACGCGCTTCGTCGAGGGTATCGATGGCCGACATCCGGGAAGCATACTAGTGTCGGGACCGAGATGAAAAGGCAGAGATGCTCCGTTGCTGTGCTCATCGCCATCGTGACCACCGTGACGGCAAGCCCCTCCATCACGGCAGACGCCCAGGCGGGCGACGTCGTTATCGAGCCGCCGCCGGGGACACCCGAGCCGCCCCCAGTGTTGACCTTGGAAGTGACCGATCCCGAGCCGCTGGCGCCCGAGGCCGATCAAGCACGGCTCGGTGCATGGCTAGAGTACCTGGCAAAAAGCGGACGCCGTGACCGTCTGACCGGCGGCTCCTACGCCCTCATCGGTAGCGCCGCGGTCATGGGTCTGGGCATCTGGTCGTTCGTTCGGACCCCACCCAACAACGAGCTCAACAAGGGCGTGGGCCTCCTCCTCGTAGGCGCAGCTGGGCTGGGAATGGCGGTCGGGATTGTCCAACTCTCCACGAAGAGCGCATCGGAGAAGCGCTTGGAGCGTTGGCAGCGGTCAACGCAGTCGAAGCTCACACTTCGCGAGCTGGGCCGTTTCGAAGGTGAGTTTCGCAATACCTCCGACGCCGCTCATCGCGAGCTCACGATGGCGCGTTGGACGAGCTTCGGTATGGCGCTTACGGGCGGGTTGATCCTCGGCCTCACACCGGCCGCAAATCTTTCAACCGATGCCGCGACCATCGGTTACGTCACGGGCGGGGTCGCACTAGGCGTCGGGGTTCTCGGCTTTGCGTTCTCCTTCCGCGGCACCGTGGAAGAAGAGCATTGGAACGCGTACCTCCGAGGTCAAGGCCCACCCAAGTCCGTGAAATGGAGCGCCTCGCCAGCGGTCGGGCGGAAGTTCGCCGGCGCCCAGGTCGTCGGGCAGTTCTAGGCCGCGTCTTCGAGGCGCGCCATCACCTCGTCGGTCAGAAGTGGAATCACCTGGAGCGCTTCCATGTTTTCGCGAACTTGCTCCACGCGGCTCGCGCCGGTGATGACTGTCGACACATGCGGATTCTTTGCGCACCATGCGATGGCGACCTGGGCGGGGGTGCACCCGAGCTCTTTTGCAACCTCGACGACTCGCCGCACCGTCTCGTGGCTTTCGGGCGAGACGATGAACTCGCGCAGCCACTCGTAGCCCGGCAAGTTGGCTCGGCTCTCCGCGGGAACCTCTTCGAGGTACTTCCCGGTGAGCGCTCCCGATGCGAGCGGGCTCCAAATCGTCGCACCCATCCCGTACTTCTCGTAGAGGGACGCGTACTCTTCCTCCACTCGCTCTCGCGAGAGCAGGTTGTACTGTGGCTGCTCCACGACCGGTTTTCTCAGGTTGTACCGTTCGGCGATTTCGTAGGCATCGGCAATGGCATGCGCGGGCCATTCCGACGTCCCCCAATAGAGCGCCCGGCCGGACGACACGATGTCGTGCATGGCCCACACCGTTTCCTCGACCGGCGTGTCGGGGTCCGCCCGGTGGCAAAACAGGAGGTCGACGAAATCCACGCCGAGCCGCTCGAGCGACCGATCGATGGCGTGCAGCAGGTACTTTCGGTTGAGCGTCTTGTTCGTGTTCGGGCCTTCGCGGAGGCCCCAGTAGAGCTTGGTCGAAAGCAGGTACGACTCGCGGGGCCAACCAAGCTCGCGCGCGACGTCACCCATGATCTTTTCCGACGCGCCGTTCGCATAGATCTCGGCGTTGTCGAAGAAGTTCACGCCTGCGTCCCACGCCGCTTGCATGCACTCCAAGGCGGTTTGATGACCGAGTTGGTTGTGGAACGTCACCCAGGAGCCGAACGACAGGACGCTGACCTTGATTCCAGCTTGACCGAGTCGCCGATACTCCATCTCCATGGGTGCCGTCCTTTCAGGCGACTAAGGTGCGCCGAGGGCGACCCACTCCACGAGAGCCTCGATCTTCGCGTCGCAAAGCGGGATAATGCCAAAAGGCATCTGCAGCGTCGTAGGGGCTATGCCCTCGCCGAGCACCTTGTTGATGATATATGAGTTCTCGACGTTGCCTGGATCCACTCTCGGCTTGCTCACCTGAACGGCTTCCACGTCGATCAGGTTCGCTCGCGAGACCTCGACTGAGATCAGGCTCAACATCTCCTGCGGGGCTTGGCTGTCATGGCAGGCACTGAGTGTGCAGCTGATGTCGAAGACTGCCGCCTGGATGCCCTGCGCACCTTCGAGAGTCGTCTCGATCTCCGGGATGCAAACGCCATCACACTCGACCTCGCCCGTAGGACAGTGGCTACCGCCGCCGCCATCGTCACCACACCCAAGGACCAACAACCCTGTGCACGCCAGCACGAAGAAACTAAAAGTATTGTTATGCATGGTTCGGCCGTATAGCTTGCTTCGGCCCCGTCCGCAAAAATGTCCTTACGGCTGGCACTCCGTGCGACGGGTTGCGAACCCCCGTTAGTTACGTTTACAACGGGTTGACTAAAGTGCCAGGGGAGACTGCAGTCCAGACCGACGCGAGCCTGATCGCGACCCGACCGATCCCGCGGAAGCCGGGCCATTGGTTTTGGGGAAACCTCAAGCAGCTGGCTGCAGACCGTTCGGGGTTTTTGATCGACGGCCACCGAGACCACGGTGACGTCTTCTCGGCCCGTGTCTTGGGTAGGGATCTCATCTTCGTTCGCGACCCCACCGTCGTGAACGCGATCAACGTCACGCACTGGCAGCACTTCTACAAGCCCGCCCACATCAAGATGATGTGGAAGCCGTTCCTCGGCGAAGGCCTCGTGCCCAACGACGGTGAGTCGTGGAAGCGCCAGCACAAGTTGATCATGCCCGGTTTCCACAAGAAACGGGTCGACGCCTACGCGACACGGATGGTCGACTTCACCGAGCGCATGATCGACCGTTGGCAGGCCGGGGAGCGCCGGGACTTTCGCGAAGAGATCATCAGCCTTGCGCTGGTCGTCGTCGCCGATACGTTGTTCGACATCGACGTCGAAAAGGGCGATGCGAAGAGCATTCGGAGCGCGATGGTCGACATCAGCGAAATCCTCGTTCGCGATGCCGACAAGATGTTCCCGCGGCCCAGTTGGTGGCCTACCAAGGAGAACCGCCGCAAGTGGAAAGCGATCAAAGCTGTGGAAGAGATCATCCATCGCGCGATCGAAGACAGGCGAAAGACCGGCAAGGACCGAGGCGACCTCTTCTCACACATGGTTTTCGTCGAGGACGAGCAGGGCAGGATGACGGAGAAGCAGCTCCGGGATGAGGCCATGACCTTGATCTTCGCCGGCCACGAAACGACGGCTCACGCGCTCACCTGGGCCTGGTACCTGCTTGCCAAGAACCCCGACAAAGTTGCCAAGATGCGCGAGGAGCTCGACCGCGTGATTCAAGGGCCGCGCATCGAGGTTGAAGACCTTCCGAACCTTCCGTATCTCGAGATGGTCGTGAAGGAGTCCCTGCGCCTTCTTCCGTCCGTCTGGGCCTACGCACGCGAGCCGCAAATCGATCTCATCATCGAGGGCTACGAATTCAAGAAGGGTCAGGCGGTCACCATCAGCCACATCGCAATGGGTCGGAACGCCAAGTACTACGACAACCCGCTGGAGTTCCGGCCTGAGCGTTGGACGCGCGAGTTCGAGCGAAGCCTCCCGCGTGGCGCGTACACTCCTTTCGCGGGCGGGCCACGCGTCTGTCTCGGCAAACAGTTCGCGATGATGGAGATGCGAATGATCCTCGGCACTCTCCTTCGACGCGTCGAGCCCAACGTACCGGAGGGCTTCGAGCCGGACTTCGTGACCGAGCTTTCCATGCATCCCGGGAAGCGAGGCATGCCCATGGACGTTCGCTTCTTCGAAGCCGCTTACGCTGATTCACGGGGATAGCCGTCAGCCGCCGACATCGATGCCCATCAGGGCGGCTGCGTTTCGCCACAGCCATTTCTCGAGGATGTCGGGACGGATCGGAAGCGCGCGCATCTCTGCTAGAAGGTCGGCAGGCCGCCTCCCGAGCAAGAACGCGCCCGTGCCATAGAGAACCTTATCCTGGATCGTGCTCTGTCCGTAGCAGAGTAGCGGCTCCCAGCCTGCACCAACCGCCGTAAAGTACTTCGGGCGGTGCGCCGCTAGCTCCAAGTAGACGTTCGGATGTTTCCAAGCGAGGAGGCAGGCCTCGAGCACCCATGGATACCCCGCGTGACTGAGGATCAGCTTCAGCTCCGGAAAGTCACATGCAACGCGGTCGAAGTGACGCGGATGACCGAGCTCACTCGACCTCACCGTGGTCCAGTTCGCGGATGCATGAACGCTCACCGGAATCTCGAGCTCGACGCATTTGGCGTAGAACGGATAGTAGTGCTTGTCGTCCGCGGGAAGGTCGATCATGAACGGACGAAGGCTCAGACCGACAAAGCTCTTTTCCTTCACCCAGTACTCGACCTCGTGCAGAGCTTCTGCGCCACGCATGATGTCGGCTCCGGCAAACGGAAGAAAACGACCTGGCTGTCGTTCCACGATCGCTGCGATTGCCTCATTCGAAATGAAGCGCCTGCCAGCCGTCGAAGTCTCGTCGAAACCGGTGATCAGGGTTCGCGCGATGTTGGCTTTGTCGAGCTCCGCGAGAATGGTCTCGTCGTCTTGGATCAATCCGTGAGCGAAGTCCCGGACGAGGTCAAGCGTCGGCTCGCGCTTGAAGAACACCCGCAGGTATCCGAGCATCGGTTCAGGAAATCCTGCGAAGTCGGCCATGATCTCCGCGGTCGGAACGATCGGGGCCCACATGTCGATCACAGGAATCGCGTCGGTCGAGGTCATGCACTTCTCCTCAGGTTCCCGTTATACCTCCGAGCGGCGCAAAGAGCGCGTCGAGCTAGGATTGGATGAAGCCAGACCTGAAACTCAATTGGTGTCATTCCTGACTTGCAGGTCGGGGGACAAATCCCCACCATCCGGGGATGGCAAGCAACAGCAATTTTCGTCGTTGGATCGTGGTCGGCCTCGTTGCACTGGGGGTCGTGCTGGCAGCCACCCTGCCACGACGCGGCTCGGAGGAAGCAGAGCAAGACTCGGAGCCGGCGGAAGCCTCGGAAGCTTCACGACGGCAGGCCCCGCTCGACGGCGGCAAAGCCTCGCGGCGCATCGCCGACGGGTGTGAGCCCATCGACGAGTCGTTGAAATACGAAGAGTTCGTCGGAAAGCGCGCGCTTGCAGTGTTGAGTTGGAACGGAATGTCGGAGCCCGCGGCCGGCCTCAAGATTCCGGTCTACGTCGTCGGCATCGAAGACGGCACGATCGGCGTTCGATTCCTGCAGTTCCCGATGAGGGAGCAGTACCTCGGCATCTGGCTCGGGAGCGGCCACATTCGCTCAGGACCGAAGGACGTGTTCTTGCTCGAACCGTGCTCCGCCACGATCGTGGCCTGGCCTGCGATGGAACGCGGCGACTAGCGCACGCGAACGGCCCACGCGCGAAGGAAGAGTC
>JAPUKT010000350.1 GCA_027295555.1 Deltaproteobacteria bacterium | reverse complement strand
CGACCGCGCGTAGGCGTCTCAGCCAGCGAGAATTTCGTGCGCGCGTTTTGCTGCTTCTTTGCGGAAGACGGTGTGCTGCTTCTGCGCCCGTAGGTCTTTCAACTGCACCGCGCCCGCCGCGACTTCGGATTCTCCGAGGATCATCGCAATGCGGGTATTCATCTTGTCGGCGCGGCGCAACTGGCTCTTGAGAGAGCCTCCCCGCAAGTCGCTTTCTACCCGGAGCCCAGTTTCCCGCAGCTCACGGCCGAGAAGCGCGGCTTCAGCGCGGACCGTCGGCTGCGCCGCGACGACGAAGACGTCCACGTGCGACTCCGATTCGACCTCCGGCATCGCCATCAAGAGTCGTTCGAGCCCCATCGCGAAACCGATTGCCGGCGTGTCCGGACCCCCGAGACTCTTCACCAGCTGGTCGTACCGTCCGCCTCCGAGAAGTGCGTTCTGGGCGCCGAGCCCCTCGCCTTTGCCGAGCACTTCGAAGAGGGTGCCGGTGTAGTAGTCGAGGCCGCGCACGAGCGAACCGACGATCCGGTAGGGCGTGCCCAACTTGGTGAGCGCCTCTTGCAGTCGGTCGAAGTGCGCACGGTCGTCGTCGGTGAGGTGTTTCAGAATCGGGGGCGCGTCGGCGGCGATTTCGACACACCTGGGGACCTTGCAGTCGAGCACGCGCAGCGGGTTCGCGTCCATGCGGCGCTGGCAATCGGCACAAAGCTCGTCTCGGTGCGGCTCGAGGTAGGCAAGCAAAGCTGCCGTGTAGTTCTGCCGGGTTGCGGCACCGCCGATCGAGTTGACCAAGACCTCGACCTCCGTGATGCCGAGACTGGCAATGAACCCAACGACCATGTCGATCACCTCCGCATCGATGTAGGGGCCGGGGTCGCCGAATACCTCGATGCCCGCTTGGTAGAACTGACGGTAGCGTCCCTTGGCCGGTCGCTCGCGCCTATACATCGGTCCGATGTAGTACCACTTCGTGACCGGTTCCCGGCCTTGCACGCTGTGTTGGACGTACGCGCGCACGGCGGACGCGGTGCCCTCCGGCCGCAAGGTGAGCGACTTATCGCCACGGTCGGTAAACGTGTACATCTCCTTTTCGACGATGTCGGTCGTTTCGCCGATCGTGCGGACGAAGAGGGCCGTCGGCTCGACGATGGGAAAACGGGCTTCTCGAAACCCGTAGCCCTCGACCCGGTCGCGGAACGCGCGCTCAAGGCGATGCCATTTTGAGATCTCGTCGGGCAGGATGTCCTTCATCCCTTTGACGGCGCGGAGGCTCATGGCGTCCCGTTACCTGATGCGCCCGCGCTGGGCAAGCTCAAGGACGCGGATCGAACTCGACAAAGACGTAGTTGAAACCGTCCTTGCCCTTTTCCTGCTTGACCGTCGGCGTCACGTCGTCGCGCATCTCGAAGACCATCACAACGTCGTTTCGCCCCCTACGTTGAACCGTCGCGCGGGTCACCGGGGTGCTGAAGTACTGCGTCTCGAGCGGCCGGTAGTTGTTCGTGAGGAACACCTGGGTGTTCCGCATGACGAGCTCGAACTGTCCGGCTGATTTCTTGGTGGCCACCTCGACCGGCTTCGAGGTCTGGACGAAGAAGCAGGAACGGCCTTCCTTGCGCATCACGAAGCCAGGCCAGGTGAGCATGAGTGCATCCGCCGGGATCTCGTCCGCGCGTGGCGGTGGGTTGTCCGAGCCCGGGGTTACCCCTTGATAATCCGCCGACGCGATCGTCCCCGTCGCGCCCAATGCGATGACCAGCATCGCGATCCACCATGTCTTGCCCACGGCCCCCAGAGTAGCGACCAATCGGGCCCGGACACAAATTTCGCTCAGACGCATGGGGTTTCCCGGCGCCAGCCACTGTCTTAAGGCTCTGCGTCCACTGGTGACCCGGGCCGCGCGGCAGGCATGCCCTGGCCCGCTCAGACATCCTCGGCGGGGATGCTCCCGCCGATCCGGTCGAGCCTGCACCTGCCCGAGCGCCTCCCGAGCTAGAGGAAGCCTGGGCTTGTTGACCGCGCTCCCGCAAAGAGCATGAGGCCCTTTGTGTTTACTATCCCCGGGCACTAGGATCCGGATGGCTGAGAAACACCTCAGTTTTCAGCGAAACACAAGCTGAGCGCGGCTCGTTGGGAGGAAACGATGAAGGCGTTTGTGACGGGATCGACGGGACTCTTGGGCAACAACCTCGTCCGGCAGCTCCTCAGCGAGGGGCATGAAGTCGTCGGGCTGACGCGCTCGGCCGAGAAATTCGAGCGCATGTTGGGGGACACGGCGGCTATCCCGGTTGTCGGCGACATCGAAGACATTGATGGATTTGTCGAGCATCTCACCGACTGCGACGTTGTCTTCCACACTGCGGCGTACTTTCGCGAGTACTACGGCAAGGGGGATCATCTGGCGAAGCTCGAGGCGATCAACGTGACGGCGACTCTCGACCTGATGGCGGCGTCCGACGCACGGGGCATCAAAACCTTCATTCATACGAGCTCCGCTGGCACGATCGGGAAACACGACAACGGAGAAGCCGGCGACGAGAACACCCCGGCGTCCGACAAGCAGCTCCGCAACCTGTACTTCAAGAGCAAGGTCGATGGCGACGCCAAGATCCGCGCGTACGATCCGCCGAACGGGATGGCGGTCGTTCAGATCCTACCGGGATGGATGTGGGGGCCGGGTGACGCGGGCCCGACGGGCGCAGGTCAAATCGTCTTCGATTTTCTTGATGGGAAGTTTCCAGCGGTACCCGAGGGCGGGTCGAGCATGGCCGACGCCCGCGACGTTGCCACCGCCATGGTTCGGGCGGTGGGTAAGCCGCACGGTGAACGCTTCATCGT
>JAPUKT010000035.1 GCA_027295555.1 Deltaproteobacteria bacterium | reverse complement strand
GCGAAGCAAAACTCATCGCACTCCGCCTCGCAATCGGCGTCATCGACGCAGGGGATTGGCGGAAAGAGCTGCTGGTTGCATTCGGTGCCCGAGAGCGCGAGCGCGCCAACCAGCATCAAGATTGAAGGTATCCACCGCATGCATCGCCTCCGAGTCCGTAGCAGCAGACTAACCCAGTGAAGGCGCGCCCTTCAACGGGCAACGCCAGCGCCAGCGTCAGTGTCAGCGCCAGTGTCAGCGCCAGTGTCAGCGCCAGCGTCAGCGCCAGCGCCCGCGTCAGCGCCAGTGGCAGCGTCAGCGCCCGCGGAAAAACCCGCCTCCGTTTGCAAAAAGTGAAACATGTTTCACTCTAGGGGCCCTCAACGAGTGAGCCCTTCGTGACCGAGGTCAACCGCCAGATTCTATTGAAGAAGCGCCCGGTAGGGGCGCCGTCCGTCGACGACTTCGAAAGCGGCCGAGATCGGATTCCGAGCCCGGGAGACGGAGAGGTGCTGGTCAAGAATCTGTATCTGTCGATCGACCCTGCGATTCGCGGCTGGATGAGCGATGCGAAGTCGTACCTGCCGCCGATCGGGATCGGCGAGCCAGTCCGAAGCGGGACACTGTCGCAGATCGTCGAGTCGAACGCCGAAGGGTGGCCCGTCGGACAGATCGTCCAGGCGCTCGCGGCTTGGGAATCATTCAGCGTCGTGCCGGCTGCGAATCTGCATGGGAAGGTCAAGACGATCGAGGGGATCCCCCTCTCCGCCATGCTCAGCGTGCTCGGCGGCACCGGGCTGACCGCGTACTTTGGTCTTCTCGAGGTCGGGCGACCCGAGGAAGGCGAAACGGTCGTGGTCTCTGCCGCCGCTGGCGGCGTGGGATCGATCGTCGGACAGATCGCAAGGATCAAGGGTTGCCGCGCGGTCGGGCTCACCGGAAGTGATGACAAGTGCGCATGGCTGACAGACGAGCTCGGCTACGACGCGGCGATCAACTACAAGACCGCCGATCTGCGGATTGCCCTCAAAGAGGCTTGCCCCAAAGGGATCGACGTGTTCTTCGATAGCGTGGGCGGGGAGATCCTGAACACGGCCCTCACCCGGCTCAATCGTCGCGGCCGCGTCGCGCTCTGCGGCGCGATCTCCCAAATCAACGCTGGCGAGTTGCCTCCCGGGCCGAGCAACTACCTCCAGCTCCTCGCGAAAAGCGCCCGGATGGAGGGCTTCACGACCTTGGACTTCGCGCGGCGCTACGACGAAGCGCGAGCCGCCCTCGCGAATTGGATCCACGCGGGGGAACTCGAGTACCGCGACGACATCGTCGATGGACTCGAGAACGCGCCGTCGCACTTGCTTCGATTGTTCACGGGTGAGCATCGGGGAAAACTCATGGTCAAATTGGCCGACCCAGAGGTTTAGTCATGGCTCAGATTTGTGAAGGACGTGTAGTGATCGTAACGGGCGCAGGGCGCGGCATCGGCCGCGAGCATGCGCTCGAGTTTGCTCGACAAGGTGCGAAAGTCGTGGTGAACGACCTTGGCGTGAGCAACCGCGGCGAGGGGGGTGACCAGGAGCCCACCGACGAGGTCGTCCAAACGATTCGCGACATGGGTGGCGAAGCCGTCGCCAACGGTGCCGACGTTGCCGACTGGCGGCAAGCCGAAGGACTCGTACGTCAGGCGATCGACACGTTCGGTCGTCTCGATGTCGTCGTCAACAACGCGGGCTTCGTTCGCGACCGCATGTTCGTCAGTTGCAGTGAGGACGAGTGGGACGCGATCATTCGCGTTCACTTGAAGGGACACTTCTGCGTGACTCGCCACGCCGCAGCGTACTGGCGCGGGCAGGTCAAAGCCGGTGAGGCGGTCGATGCACGGATCGTCAATACGAGCTCGGGCGCTGGTGTGCTGGGAAGCGTCGGCCAGTCCAGTTACTCGGCCGCCAAGGCCGGAATCGCCACGTTGACGCTGGTGCAGGCCGCAGAGCTCGGGCGTTACGGGATCACGGCCAACGCGATCTGTCCCATCGCCCGAACACGAATGACCGAAGGCGCCTTCGGAGATGCGATGAAGAAGCCCGACGAAGGCTTCGACGTAAACGACCCGGCCAATGTGTCGCCGTTCGTTGCCTGGCTCGGCAGCGAGCAGTCGAAAGAAGTCACTGGCCGCGTTTGGGAAGTCTCCGGTGGTACGATCACGGTGTTCGACGGTTATCGCCGAGAACAGACCGTGGATATAGGAAAGCGCTGGGACGCGGCGGAGGTCGGACCGGCGGTTCAGGAGCTGCTCTCGAAGGCACAACCACTCGTGAAGGTCTACGGTACATGAGCAATCCTCTCGACTTCAGCGCAAAGGCGGTTCTGATCACGGGCGGCAGCCGTGGGATCGGCCGCGGCATCGCCCAAGCGTTTCTCGAAGCTGGGGCCGACGTGGCGGTGTGTAGCCGCAAGGAGCCCGAGGAGCTCCCGAGCGCTGGCGGCAAAAGTGCGAGCTTCGTTAGCGCCGATGTGCGGGACGCCGAACAAGTCGAGGCGATGGTCAACGAAGTCGTCGAGCGTTTGGGTCGACTGGATGTTCTCGTGAACAATGCAGGGGGGGCCCCCTTCGCCGATGCGGCAACGGTGTCGCCACGGTTTTCGGAGAAGGTGATTCAGCTCAATTTGATTGCCTCCCTTCACGGTGCACAACAGGCCAACCGGGTGATGCAGCGTCAGGACTCGGGCGGCGTCATCATCAACATCGCCAGCGTATCCGGAGTGCGGCCGTCGCCGGGGACGGCGGCCTATGGCGCCGCCAAGGCAGGTCTGATCAATCTCACGGGAAGCTTGGCGATCGAATGGGGCCCCAAGGTGCGCGTCAACGCGGTTTCTGCGGGCATGATTCGAACCGAGCAGGCGCACCTTTATTACGGCGACGAAGCCGGAATCGCTCGGGTCGCCGATACCGTCCCGCTCAAACGCCTCGGAACGCCTGGCGACGTGGCAGGCGCGTGTCTTTACCTCGCGTCGCCGCTCGCGTCCTACGTGAGCGGTGCCAACCTAGTGCTTCACGGCGGCGGAGAGACGCCCGCGTTCCTGACTGCCGCCAACGCCAATCGAAGAGAGTGAGCGAGTGGAATTTTCGTTCTCGGAAGATCAAGACGAGCTCAGAAGAGCGGCGCGTCGATTCTTGGAAGTCGCTTCGTCGGAAGAACGCGTCCGTGCCGCCATGGAGACCGAGCAAGGCTACGACAGCGCGGTGTGGGAGCAGCTCGCAGGGGAGCTCGCCTGGACCGCGCTCACGATTCCAGAGGAGTACGGCGGCCTCGGGATGAGCACCATGGATCTTCATCCGCTGATGGAAGAGATGGGCCGAGTGCTTCTGTGCTCTCCCTTCTTTTCCACGATCTGCCTCGCTGCGAACGCGCTGTTGCTCGGCGGCGGTCCTGAACAGAAAGAGCACTGGCTGCCTTCGTTCGCAGCGGGCGAGATGACCGCGACGTTGGCCTATACTGAGAAGAACGGTCGATGGGACAGCACCGGCGTCGAAGCGACCTATTCACGGAGTGGTGCCGGATACGTGCTTCGTGGTCACAAGCACTATGTGCTGGACGGGCACACCGCGAACTTGGTGATTGTCGCGGCGCGTTCCGAGCGAAGCAAGGGAGATGAAGGAGTCAGCCTCTTCGCGGTTCCCGGAAATGTGGAGGGCATGAAGCGATCGTGGCTCCCGACGCTGGATCAGACGCGCCGGCAGGCCGCCATCGAGCTCAACGACGTGGTCGTTCCCGCGGACAGCCTACTTGGAGAGGAAGGCCAGGGTTGGCCGGTGTGCGAGCGGACGGTCGACCTCGCAATCATTGCGCTTGCCGCCGAGCAGGTCGGCACCGCGGAAGCGTGTCTCGACATGTCGGTCGAGTACGCGAAGGTCCGCCAACAGTTTGGCCGCGCGATCGGCTCGTTTCAGGCGATCAAGCACAAGTGCGCCGACATGCTGATGATCGTCGAGTCCGCACGGTCGTCCGCCTTCTACGCAAGCGCCCTGGCCGCGCAGGGCGATCCCGATCTCTCGGAAACGGCATCGTCTGCCAAAGCCTTCTGCTCCGACGCGGTCTTTCATTGCGCCGCGGAGAACATCCAGATCCACGGGGGCATCGGGTTCACATGGGAGCACCCGGCGCACATGTACTTCAAGCGCGCGAAGTCCTCGGAAATGCTTTTCGGCGCTCCCCCGCTTCACCGCGAGCGAGTCGCGCAACTGATGGGTTTGTAATGGAGCTGCAACTAAAAAAAGAGGAGGAAGCATTCCGGGACGAAGCCCGCGCTTGGCTACAAGAGCAGCTCAACGGGCCATTCGAGCATCTGCAGGGCCGCGGCGCGTCGGGCGACCAGGACTCGTTCATCGAAGAGCGCATCGCATGGGGTAAGGCGATGGGCGCCGCCGGATGGAACTGCATCGGTTGGCCGAAGGAGTTCGGCGGACGAGGATGCACGATCAAAGAAGAGGCGGTCTTCAGCGAAGAGTACGTTCGCGCCAACGGGCCCGGAAACGTCGGACACATCGGCGAAACCCTACTCGGTCCCACGCTCATCCATTTCGGGACACCCGAGCAGCAGAAGCGCTTCTTGCCTGCGATCATTTCGGGTGAGGAGATCTGGTGTCAGGGGTACTCGGAACCGGGCGCGGGCTCTGACCTCGCGTCGGTGCAGACGAAGGCCACCCTCGAGGGCGACGAATGGGTCATCGAAGGGCAGAAGATCTGGACGTCGGGCGCGCAGTACTCCGATTGGTGCTTCGTGCTTTGCCGAACGGATCCGGAAGCGCCCAAGCACCGCGGTATCAGTTACATCCTCGTCCCGATGAAGCAGGACGGGATCGAGGTGCGCCCGATCAGGCAGAT
>JAPUKT010000349.1 GCA_027295555.1 Deltaproteobacteria bacterium | reverse complement strand
GAGCCGTCGTCCCCGTAGCCGCCGAAGTCTTCATAAGGATCGAGCTCTTCGAGGGCAGCCGCCATATCGTCCACTTCGAAGAGCTCCCCATGCACGGCACCCTCTGAAGTGAGCACGAGCCCTGGATGCCAGTCGATTTGGACCAACGATGCGCCGGTCACTCGCGCGGGGTTCTGTACGCCACGCAGGCGTGGGGCGATCAGGTCATGTCGACACTCCCCGCGCATCAGGGTGCCGTAGGCAAAGATCGCGTTGGGATTGGCGGGTCCCACCTCCCCGCCGGCCGCCGCCAAGAACTGGTCCGGCGTGTGCCCAAACCGGGTCAAACCACCCGTCACGATCTTCCGATACTCGGGCGCCGGCGGCACGAACTCCCCGACCCGCTCTTCACAAACGCCGTACGTCACGGCCTCGTGCGCATGCCCATCATCGGTTAGCGCCATCACTTCGATCCGCCGGTAGTACCCACCCGAAAGCCCCTCCTTCGCGTCGAGCCCCCTCCAGTCATGAACCCGAAAGAGCGCCCCCGGGGTGGCCGTCCCCCGACGTGGCCGAACGTCGAGCGCCCCACCTTTTCGAAGGCGCGACTGATAGTGAAACACCGGCTCGTAGTCGGGAAGCCACGCACGCCCAAGAGGCTCGATCGACGCGGGGTCGTAGCCCTTGGTCTCACACCATTGGACCCAGTTGTCCACATCGAGGTTGGAGCCGTAGGCAAAGTAGAGCACGGGACAGTGTCCCCTTTTAGATCATGCCGAGCTCGAGTTTGGCGGCTTCGGTCATGCGGTCGGGGCTCCAGGGGGGATCCCAGACGAGCTCGACGTGGGAGGCTGAGACGCCTTCCACTCCGCCGGCCTTTTCGGCGACCTCTTCGACGAGAGCACCGGCGACCGGACACGCCGGCGCCGTGAGGGTCATGCGTACCTCGGCGCGGCCGTCTTCCGCGACCTCGATGTCGTAGATCAAACCGAGCTCGTAGATGTTCACGGGGATCTCGGGGTCGAAGATCGTTTGAAGCGCCTCGACGATGGCCGCCTTGACGGTCTCTGGATCAATTGGGGCCGAGGGCTTTTCGCCTGTCCCACCGTAAGCCTCGCCGACCGGTTCCACCGTCGCAGGGTGCCCGTCGGCTTGGGGCAAGAAGACGTGGTCCGAGGTCGACCTCGGCGGGATCTTGTGAATCTTCAGATGCTCGATGTCGTCGCCCACCGTTCTACTCCGTCTTCGCTTCCCCACCCTCTTCGTGAAGGGCATGATTCAAGGTGTGCCATCCCAATGTGGCGCATTTGACCCGCATCGGAAACTCCCGAACACCTGCAAACACCACAAGCTTGCCGAGAGAGTCGGAGTCGTCATTGGCCCCGTCCTCGCCCATTACCATCGCGTGGAACCTCAAGAAGAGCGCTTCGGCCTCTTCGACGGTCTTGCCTTTGATCGCCTCGGTCATGGTCGAGCACGACGCCTGAGAGATGGCGCAGCCCTGCCCCACGAAACCGACGTCGCTGATCGTGTCGCCGTCCAGCTGCAAGCGCAGGGCAATCTTGTCGCCGCAAAGGGGGTTGTAGCCCCGCCCTTCCCTGTTGTGGCGCTCCGGGAAGCGATGGTTCCTCGGGCTCTTGCCGTGATCGAGGATGACTTCTTGGTAGAGCTCGCGAAGATCCATCAGCCGAACAGCTCCTGTACCTTGTGAAGCGCCCGCACCAGGGCGTCGATGTCCTCGGTGGTGTTGTACATGCCAAGCGACGCACGCGCGGTGGCGGCGATTCCAAAATGCTCCATCACGGGTTGCGCACAGTGATGTCCGGTTCGGATCGCGACCCCCTCGGAGTCGACGATGGTGCCAATGTCGTGCGGGTGCACCGGATCCATCAAGAACGAAGCGGCGGCCACTTTGCCGGGCGCAGTGCCGATGAGCCGCAAGCCGGAAACCGACTCGAGCGCCTTGGTCGTATACCGCAGCACGGCGCTTTCGTGGGCGTGCACAGCATCGAGATCGAGCGACGTGAAATAGTCGATCGCCGCGCCGAGCCCGATGACCCCCGCGATGTTGGGAGTCCCCGCTTCGAACTTGTACGGCAGATCGTTGTAGATCGTTTCTGCGAAGGTGACCGAACGAATCATGTCGCCGCCGCCCTGGTAGGGAGGCATCTCTTCGAGCAGTCGCTCGCGCCCGTAGAGCACGCCGACGCCCGTCGGCCCGTAAAGCTTGTGGCCGCTGAACGCGTAGAAATCGCAGTCCAGCGCCTGCACATCGACCGAAATGTGCGAGACGGCCTGCGCCCCATCGAGCAACACCACAGCCCCCTTCTCGTGCGCAAGCTCGATCAGCTCTTCGACCGGAAGCACCGTGCCGAGCGCATTGGACACGTGCGCCATCGCGACGAGCCGAGTCCGCGAGCTGAGCCGTTCTTCGAAGGCCTCGCGAAGGATTTCCCCTCGGTCCGTCATCGGCACGATGATCAGCTCGGCGCCCACCTGCTGACATACGATCTGCCACGGCACGATATTCGAGTGATGCTCGAGCTCGGTGACGAGGACTTCGTCACCCTCCTGAAGGAAGGTGCGCGCCCAACTCTGCGCCACCAAGTTGATCGACTCGGTCGTGCCTCGGGTGAAGATCACCTCGATGCTGCTCTTGGCGTTGAGAAAGCTCCGCACCTTCTCGCGCGCGTCTTCGTAACGCGCAGTAGCACGCTGTGACAACAAGTGGACCGCCCGATGGATGTTGGAGCAATCCCGCGCGTAGACGTCGGAAACGGTGTCGATCACGGTCTGCGGCTTGAGCGTCGTCGCCGCGCTGTCGAGGTAAACCAAAGGCTTTCCGTGCACCTCCTGATGAAGGGCCGGAAAGTCATCGCGGACGCTTCGAACGTCGAAGCCGACGCCGCTCAGGATCGCGATGGTCGAAGGCTGGGTCATGTGACCTCCCGGATGGTCTGGCCTTCGGGAATCCGGTCCAAAACGGCCTCCCGCAGTTGGTCTCGAGTCGGCTCGTGGCCAACGTCGTCGACCACGCGCTCGATGAATGCATAGGTGAGCATCGCCCGCGCAAGCTCTTCGGGAATGGCACGGGTGCGAAGATAGAACAGCTGGCCCTCGTCGAGAGACCCGACGGTGGCGCCATGGCTGCAAACGACGTCGTCGGTATCGATCTCGAGGTGCGGCTTGGTATGAACCGTCGCCGTCTCCGACAGCAACAGGTTTCGATTCTCCTGGTGCGCCTCGGTCTTTTGGGCGCCCCGGTGAACGAGGACGATGCCGTCGAACACCGCCGTGCCGTGGCCCGATGCGATGCCCCGGTAGGTCTGGTTGCTTCGGCAACGCGGGGCCTGGTGCTCCACGACGGTGTGGTGATCGACATGATCGTTCCCATCGACGAGGTAGGCGCCATTGAGCTGGCACTCGGCGCCCTGGCCTTGGAGGAGCACTCGAACATCGAATCGAAGGAGCGCTCCGCCGAGGGTCACCACGACGGAGCGATATGAGCTGTCCGCATCCTGACGCACGTCGACCCGACCAACTTGGAGGCCGGCGTTCTCGTGGATGCGCACGTGGTCGAGCTTGGCATTGCGGCCGAGCTCCACCTCGACCACCGAGTTAGTGAGTTGTTCCGCAGCCTCTCCCGCATACGTCTCGATCAACGTGGCCTCACTCCCGGTTTCGGCAGTCACCAGAACGCGCGGGTAGCTCACACCGGGCTCCGACACCCTCGGAAGCGAATGGACGAGCTGAAGTGGCTCCTCGACGACGACACCGGCGGCCATGTGGATCCAAAGCCCCTCGGTGAAGAGCGCCGTGTTGAGCGCGGCAAAATGCTCCGACTCGCTCCGACCGAGCCGACCTTCGAGGAGCGCCGGCTCCTGGTCGAGGACCTGGCGCAGGCTTCGTACCGTCACGCCTTCGGGCGCGGGCGCGGCGAGCTTCGGAGCCCCGACGTCAGCATGTGAAAACTCGGTGCCGACCACCGAACGCACCGGCGTGAACCGCCAAGCTTCGGTCTTCTTGTTGGGGAGCCCTCGTTCCTCTAGCACGTCGGCGGCGCGACCGCGAAGCGAACGCAGCCATTGCGGCCCCGTGTCGAACGAGGAGGGAAGGCTGTCGAGTAGTGTCTGTCGTTCCTGCGTCACAGCAGCACGGCGTCCCGAACCTCGGCGTAACCTTCCGCTTCGAGATGTATCGCGAGGTCCTTGTCTCCGGTTCGAACGATCTGGCCATCGATCAAGACGTGCACGACGTCCGGCACGATGTGATCCAAAAGTCTTTGATAGTGTGTGATGATGAGCAGAGCGCGATCAGGGCGCCGAAACGCATTGACGCCGTCCGCCACGACCTTCATGGCATCGATGTCGAGACCGGAATCGGTCTCGTCGAGCACGGCCAACGACGGCTCGAGCACCGCCATCTGAAAGATCTCGTTCCGCTTCTTTTCGCCGCCGCTGAATCCATCGTTCACCGACCGCTTCGTCAGCTCGTCCGGGAGCTGCAGGAGCGCCGCCTTTTCTTTCGAGAGCTTCATGAAGTCGATGGCGTCGAGCGGGTCTTCGCCCCGGTGCTTTCGAATCGCATTGAGGGCTGCCTTGAGAAAGTAGACGTTGCTCACGCCGGGAATCGCCACCGGATACTGAAAGCCGAGGAAGACGCCTTCGGCGGCGCGTGCCTCGGGCGCCATGTCGAGCAGGTCCTGCCCCTTGTAGAGCACGCGTCCCTTGGTGACCTCGTAGCCATCGCGGCCAGCGAGAACATACGCGAGGGTGCTCTTGCCGGATCCATTCGGACCCATGATGGCGTGCACCTCGCCCGCGTTGACCTCCAGGTTGATCCCCTTGAGGATGGGCTTGCCGTCGACTTCGACGTGCAGGTCCTCGATCTTCAACATCAACCGACTGCGCCTTCCAAGCTGACGCCGAGGAGCTTCTGCGCCTCGACTGCGAATTCCATCGGCAGCTCCTTCAACACTTGCTTGGCAAAGCCGTTGACGATCAGGCTCACCGCGTCCTCTTCGGAGAGCCCACGCTGCCGACAATAGAAAAGTTGATCCTCGCCGATGCGAGAGGTCGTCGCCTCGTGCTCGAGTTGTGCGGTACTGTTGCGCACGTCGACGTAGGGCAGGGTGTGGGCGCTACACTTGTCGCCGATCAATAGCGAGTCGCACTGAGTGTAGTTGCGTGCATTGCTGGCCGCCCGGGAGATCTTCACACCGCCTCGGTACGTCTGCCGCCCGTGGCCCGCGCTGATGCCCTTCGAGATGATGGTCGACCGTGTGTTCTTGCCTAAGTGAATCATCTTCGTGCCGGTGTCGGCCTGCTGCCGATGATTGCTGAGCGCCACCGAGTAGAACTCCCCTATCGAGTGGTCGCCCTTGAGAATGCAGCCTGGATACGTCCAGGTAATCGCGGATCCGGTTTCGACCTGCGTCCAGCTGATCTTCGAGCGCTCCCCTTCGCAGAGCCCACGCTTCGTCACGAAGTTGAAGATGCCGCCCTTGCCGTTCTTGTCGCCTGGATACCAGTTCTGAACCGTCGAGTATTTGATCTGGGCATCCTTGTGCGCCACCAGCTCGACGACCGCGGCGTGAAGCTGATTCTCGTCGCGCATCGGCGCCGTGCACCCCTCGAGGTAGCTCACGTAGCTCCCCTCTTCGGCCACGATGAGCGTCCGCTCGAATTGACCTGTATTCGCTGCGTTGATGCGGAAGTATGTCGACAGCTCCATCGGGCAGCGGAGACCCGGCGGGATGTAGCAAAACGACCCGTCACTGAATACCGCCGCGTTCAGGGCCGCAAAGAAATTGTCTGTAGAAGGGACGACCGTTCCAAGGTATTTCTGTACCAGCTCCGGAT
>JAPUKT010000348.1 GCA_027295555.1 Deltaproteobacteria bacterium | reverse complement strand
AGCTCGTCTTCGGCCGACCGGCCCCTTCGCGACGCCCCCCGTGCCGCAACCGGTCGAGGTGAAGCTGCGCCTCCCTTCGGCGTCGTCCCCGACGTCGTTTAGGGAAGCGTCTGGGCCTTTGAGTGCCTGCCGCCATTCCTCTTGAATATCGCAGATATTGCTCAATGTCAACCATCTAATCAATTGTACAACGACTTTTTATCGAGGGATCTGCGCTGCCGAAGTGCAACTTCGGAGGACCGCTTTCCCGTCCCCAACCCACGAGCCTCTCTCAAGAGACGTGCCCGCCGTCACCGGCCTGGTACTCCACCGACGCCGCGCCACCCGCTCTTGCCCCCTCTCTCAAGCCCATACCACCGAAGCGGAGACAGTCGCGGTCACGGTCATGCGCCTCGAGTCCCTCCGTTCTTTTGACTTGTGACTACGACTACGAGAACGAAGCCAGGGTTTGGATAGCCCGGCTGAGCGCGTTTAGGTCGTCCGGGGCGACCAGAGCCTCTTCGGCAAGGTGTTGACTGACCCCATCGAGGCGGGTCGCGATGACGGGCAGGCCTCTTGCGATCGCCTCGAAGATCACCGTCGGCACGCCATCGTTCGGGCGCGACGGCACGACCAGCGCGTCGCAGCTTCGAAGCAACATCTCTTTTCGTTCAGTGTGAACCCAGCCCTCGAAATGCGCGTCCACACCGAGGCGTCGTGCGAGCGTCTCGAGACGGCGCCGTTCGGGACCATCGCCTGCGATTCGAATGCTGATGTCACGGGGAACGCGGGCCACCGCGCGTATCAAGCGATCGGCTCCTTTGACCGGCACCAAGCGTCCCAAAAAGAGCAGGGTGAAGCCTTCGATGCCGAGCTCACTGCGCCACCGTTTTCGGTGGCCTGCCATGGACGGGGGCGGTTCGATCGGCATCGGTCCGATGTGAGTCGTCTTCGCTCCCGGCTCGAGCTCCGCGATGGCAAAGAACCGATTTCGGAGGTCATCGGTGAGAAACCACATCGATGTCGCGCCGCGCGCAATCTGTCGGGCGACCGTGCGACCCCCTGGGAGTCGGGAGAGCCATCGTACATCGGTGGCGTGACAGATGCTGAGATGAGGGCGACCATTCGCATTCGCCGATGCGACCCATCCGCTTGGCAGACACCAATGACTCACTAGTGCGTCACAATCGTCGAGAACCCGTCGCGCTGCGACTGTCAGTGCCGCGGTAAAGCTGGCGGCGCCCAACCACGTAGACGGGTGCGTTCGCACCTTCTCCGGCGCACCACTTCCGTAGAACGTGTGCTGCAGCCCACGCGGACGCGCGTAGGGCACCCAGCGAACCTCAATGCCCGGCCATCGAGGTTCGTGAAGACGGCGACGCGGTTCGGGGGCCAACACGCGGACTTCGTGACCGTGCGCCGCCCACGAGCGCGCGAGGGCGAGCACGAAAGCGCCACTACAATCGCCTTCGAAACGCGGAAAGCTCGTCGTCAGCAGTCCGATCTTCATGTTGGCCGCCATCGGGTACGCCCTACGAGCTGCTCTTCATTGTACGCGGGTACGACCACCGAGATGCGCTTGCCTGCCAGCATGGTCGTTCACTCGACGGTAACGGTTTTCGCGAGGTTGCGGGGCTGATCCACATCGGTGCCTTTGTGGTCCGCGATGCAGTAGGCATAGAGCTGAAGCGGGACGACCGAGACGAACGGCGTCAGGGCTTCGTGGGTGGGCGCGATCTCGACGAAAGCGTCGCACAACGCCTGCGCCTGGGAATCCCCTTCGACGGTGACTGCGATGATCTTGGCTTCGCGCGCCCGTGCTTCTTGGAGGTTGCTCAGGACTCGGTCGTAGTGGCGATCGCGTGGCAACAGCACGATCACGGGGACGTGCGCGTCGAGTAGGGCGATCGGGCCGTGCTTCATCTCCCCAGCGGCATACCCCTCGGCGTGGACGTACGAAATCTCTTTTAGCTTGAGGGCGCCTTCGAGAGCGATCGGAAAGCTCAGACCGCGCCCGAGAAACAACACATCGCGGGCATCCGCGAACGTGCGCACCATCTTGCTGATCGCATCGTGCGTGGACTGGAGCCGCTCCTCGATCAAGTGCGGGACGCGAGCCAGGCCCTCGACGATCTCGGTGGCTTGCGCATCATCGACCGCGCCGCGCCGGCGACCGAGCCAAATGCTGAACATCAACAGGTTGGCGAGCTGGGTCATGAAGCACTTCGTCGAAGCGACGCCGATTTCGGGGCCCGCGTGCGTGTAGAAGCTCGCGTCCGCCATCCGTGGAATGGCACTCCCGATCGTGTTGGCGATGGCCAACACTTTGGCGCCTTTTTGCTTGGCTTCCCTCGCCGCCATCAACGTGTCGATCGTTTCGCCAGATTGGCTGACCGCGATCACCAAGTCCCCTTCGCCGATGACGGCGTTGCGTCCTCGAAACTCACTCGCGAGCTCGGTGATCGCTGGCACTCCCGCGAGCTCTTCGATCCAATATCGGCCCGCAACCGTCGCGTGGTAGCTCGTTCCGCACGCCAAGAGGACCACGCGCTCGGTCGCCTTCGCGTCTTCGTCGGTCAGTCCGATCTCCAGCGTATTCACGTCGGCGTTCTCGCGATCGAGACGTCCACGAAGCGTGTCTTCGAGCGCTCGGGGTTGCTCGAAGATCTCTTTCAACATGAAGTGCTTGTACCCGGCCTTTTCCGCCATGATCGGAGACCACGAAATCCGGCGGGTGTTGCGCTCGATCGGCGTTCCGTCGACCGTAGACAGCGAGAAGCCGGTCGATTCGAGAACGGCGATTTCATCGTCTTCGAGGAAGACCATCTCGTCGGTGTAAGGAAGTAGGGCAGGGATGTCGCTGGCGCAGTACGTCGCGCCCTCCGAGACCCCGAGGACGAGCGGCGACGCGTTTTTCGCGACGACGATGCGGTCCGCTTGCTGGGAGGAAAGGACGGCGATCGCGTACGCGCCCTCCACCTGCCCGAGAGCGCGCCGAACCGCGGCCAGGAGGTCGTGGCCGGCTTTCGTCTCTCGATGAACGAGGTGGGCGAAGATCTCGGTGTCGGTATCGCTGCTCATCCCGAACCCGTCCGCCTCGAGCTCGCGGCAAAGCTCCAGATGGTTCTCGATGATGCCGTTGTGCACCACGGCGATCGGGCCCGCGACGTGCGGATGCGCGTTGATTTCCGATGGGCGACCGTGGGTTGCCCAACGCGTGTGTCCGATACCGACCGTTCCGGTGAGCGGATGTTGGGCGAGTGCCTTTTCGAGGTTTCGGAGCTTGCCGACCGCGCGAACCAACTCGATGCTGCCGTTGTCGTGCACCGCGACCCCTGCGGAGTCATACCCGCGGTACTCGAGTCGCCGAAGCCCGTCGAGCAAGATCGGCGCGACTTGCTCCTCCCCTACGTAGCCAACGATCCCGCACATGGGGCGAATCTAGTGGATCGGAGCGGTGGGCGCACCTTTGGGGCTGGGTTCTGCGCCCGTTCGACGGGGCTGCGCACTGAACTTGGCCTTAACCTCCCCGTCCGCTGAGACGACGGTCACGGGGCCGAACTGCCTGAGCGACTCCGCGAAGTCCGCTGCTTGTCCGACGATCACCACGAGTGCCTTGTCGGGCTTGATGTAATGGCGGGCAGCGTAGAGCGCCTCCGAGCCGGCCGTTGCACGGATGGCTTTTCGGTACCGGTCCCAGTAGTCGTCGGGCAGTCCGAAGGTTCGAAGCTCTATGAGGAGGTCGACGAGCTTTGCGGGCGTGTCGACCCGGAGCGGGAACGAATCGCTCAAGTAGCGCTTGGCGTTCGCAAGCTCGTCTGCTGGGGGTTGCTCTTTGACGATGAGATTGAGGTGTTCGAAGAAGGCGCCGATCGCCTCGTTGGTGACGTCGGTCCGGACCGACGCGTACGCGATGAACGGCCCAGTCTGCACCCGTTCCCCGACCGCGCTGTACGCGCCGTAAGTCAGACTTCGTTTCTCTCGCAGGTCCATGAAGAGTCGGGAGGCCGCCGAGCCGCCGAGGACCTGATTGGCGACCATGAGCGGGATCCAAACGCGGTTGGCCCGTGGGAGTGCGAGGTTTCCGATGTAGATGACCGATTGAACGGAGCCCGGTCGATCGACGACGAGGATCTCCCGACCTTCGCGTGACGGCATGTCGCCGTAGCTCGGGACGGCGCGTTTGCCCACTTTCCACTTGCCGAAGCCCTTCTTGGCAGCGGCGACGACCTGTTCGGGGCTCACATCTCCAACGACGACGAGGAAGGCGTTCTTGCCGACGAAGTACTTGCGGTGCCACCGCACCATTTCCTGTCGAGTGACCCTGTTCACCGCGTCTGGCGTCGTATCGACCGCTGCATAAGGGTGATCGCCGTAGAGCTCGCGGTAGAACGTGCGGCGCGCGATGTATCCCGGCTCTCGTTCCGCGAGGGCAAGGCGATCGAGCTCGCGTTTCTTCAGCTTGGCGAGCTCGGCAGCCTTGAACGCGGGCTTGCTCGCGACTTCGGCGAGGATCGACATCGCGACGTCGAACTGGCCTGCCAAGGCGCGGATGCCGACATAGGTGTTCTCTTCATCGGAGCTGGCCCAGAGATCTGCGCCGAGGAACTCGACGTCGTCCGCGAGCCGAGCGCTCGTTCGCTTCGTCGTGCCCTCTTTCAGCATCGAGGCGACCAAACCGGCGAGGCCGGGAAGCTTGGACGGATCGGACTCCGCTCCACTGTTGACGACGAGCGTCGCGTACACGATCGGAAGCTCGTTCGCCATGATGGTGTTGACCTGAAGCCCGTTGTCGAGCTCGGTGACGTCGACGGGCGGGAGCGAGACGTCTTTGGGCTCGCCAGGGAGCGGCGGGGGCTCTCGCTTGGGAGGCTCCACGGCCTTGGCGTCTTGCGCGGTTTCAGTCTCGCGAGGAGCGTGCCCCTTCGGACCGCACGCCACGATCAGAAAGAGCCCGCAGAGGCTGCCCGTGACCAACGCAAATCGAAGCCGCATCATCGTTTCTCCTCCGAAGCAGGCGGCAAGCCAGGCAAGACGTCGAGCGCCGTGCGGTTACTCGCGTCGAAGTACTTCTTTGCAACACGCTGAACGTCCTCGCGCGACACCGCCAAGTAGTGGTCCAGCTCCAACATGAGGAGATTCGCATCGCCCCAATAGAGCTCGGACTCCGCGAGGCGCTTGGCGCGCGCCATGTTCGATTGAAGACCGAACACGAGCGCAGCACTCACCCGGTTCTTCACTTTTTCGAGCTCGCGTGCCGTGACGCCCTTTTTCGCGATGCGATGGAGCTCGGAGTACACGACGGCCTGGGCTTCTTTGGGCGCATGCCCGCTCGACATCACAACCCATATCGAGAAGAGATCCGGGCCGCGCCTATCGTCGGTGCCCACGGCTACGTCTTGGCAGATCTCCTTCTGCTTCAAGAGCGTTTGGTAGAGGCGGCTCGACTCGCCGTCACCGAGGATGAGAGAGAGCATCTCGAGTGCGTAGTGATCGGGCGTGCGGTTTGCGGGAATGTGATACGCGAGGTGGAACGCGGGAAGTGTTGCGTTCGGGTCGTACATCGTCTCCGCGCGCTCGGAGGTTTGCTTCGGCGGCGCCGGTTCGACGAATGGTGTGCGCTCCCGCGAGGGAATGTCGCCAAAGTATTTCTCGATCAGGCGCATCGCTTCTTTGGGATCGAAATCGCCACTGATGCTCAGCACGGCGTTGTTGGGAGCGTAGTACGTGTCGAAGAACTCTTGGACGGATTCGAGTGGAGCGTCGATCAGGTCTTGCATGTCGCCGATCGTCGAGTGCGCGTACGGCCAATAGTCTCCGTAAGCGAGCTCGTTGATGCGGAGCATGCTGGGGATGTACGGCTGGTTGTCGATGCGCTGGCGTCGCTCCTCCATCACCGTCTGTCGTTGATTCTCGAAGTTTTCCTGGGTGATAGCGAGCGAACGCATGCGGTCGGCCTCGAGCCAAAACCCGAGTGCGAGCTCATTGGCGGGGAGCGTTTCGAAGTAGTTGGTGCGGTCGTTGCTCGTGGTGCCGTTGGCGTCGCCGCCACGGTTGATGATCAAGCTGAAGTGCTCACCCTTGCCGATGTTGGCCGAGCCTTGGAACATCATGTGCTCGAAGAGGTGCGCCAAGCCGGAGCGCCCCTTGGCTTCGTTGCGGGACCCAACGTCGTAGTAGACCGCCACCGCAACGGTCGGGACGGTGTGGTCCTCGCTCATGACGACCCGCAGCCCGTTGTCGAGCGTGGCTCGAATGACCTGCAGATTCGGAAGAGTGGACGCCGCGGGCTCGGCGCCTGCATAGCCGCGCGCGAGGCCGAACTGAATCACGAACACCGAGGCTAAGAGGAGCGCTGCGAGCGCTGAACCCATCAAAGATCGCTTCATTTCCGAAGTCGCTACCACATCCACCCCTCAGGGCAAAGCGGTTGACGAGTCGTCGTGTTTTGCGGAGACTCCACGCCCCCATGGCCGCCGCTGTGCTTTCGATCGGTACTGAGCTCACGCGTGGAGAGTTGGTCAACACCAATGCTACGTGGCTTTCAGAAGAGCTCACCAAGCTCGGCTTCGAAGTCGTGGAGCACGCGACGGTCGACGATGACCTCGAGCGAATCGTGACGGTCATCCGTCGCTTTGCAGAGGCGCATCAGGTGGTGGTAGCTACTGGCGGTCTCGGCCCGACGAGCGACGATCTCACGACTGCGGCCGCCGCGAAGGCTGCGGGGGTGGGGCTTTTCCGCGATGAAAGCGTCGTCGAAGGCATTCGTCGAAAGTTCGAGGCCTTCGGTCGCGTGATGCCCGAATCCAACGCCAAGCAGGGCGATTTCCCCGAGGGCGCGGAGGTGCTTCGGAATCCCGTCGGCACGGCGCCAGGTTTCGCGATCGGTCTTGGGAGGGCGCGCCTGTTCTTCGTACCCGGGGTGCCGCGTGAGATGCAGCACATCTTCGTCGAGTCGATCCGACCGGCGATTGCCGGCCTCGCGGAACGGCTCACACATCAGATTCACGTCCGCACGTTTGGCATGACGGAGTCCGGCGTCGCCCAAGCGCTGGCCGGTCTCGAGGAAGCGCACCCTGGGCTGACTCTCGGCTATCGAGCGCATTTTCCCGAGATCGAGGTCAAGGTCCGCGTGCGGGCAAACTCCGCCGCCGAAGCGGAACGCGACGCGCACGCGATCGCCGAGAAGGTTCGGGGCCTGCTCGGCCATGCCGTCTTTGGCGGACGGGACGATTCCTTTCCCGCAGTCGTCGGCAAGGCGCTTCGCGACCGGGGGAAAACGCTCGCGGTCGCAGAATCCTGCACCGGTGGGCGAGTCGGCGAGATGCTGACCCGCGTGCCCGGGAGCTCGGACTACCTGCTTCTCGACGCCGTCGTCTATTCGAACGGCGCGAAGGAAACCGTGCTAGGTGTGAACCCGGACATCTTGCGCGCGCATGGGGCGGTTAGCTCGGAGACAGCCGCGGTCATGGCCGAGGGGGCGCTGCGTGTGGTCGGCGCGGACATCGCCGTCTCGATCACCGGCATTGCGGGACCCGGAGGTGGCACCGACGACAAGCCCGTCGGGACGGTGTGGTTCGGCTTGGCTCAACGTGGCGAGCCCACGATCACCAAGCATCGGAAGTTGCCATGGGGGCGCGATCGCGTTCAAACGCTTTCGGCGTACATCGCTCTCGAGCTCGTCCGTCGCGCCGTACTCGGGCGCAAGCTCGAGCTCGGCGAGCGCTGAACCGCCGGACGTCGCCGAGATGTCCTCGCAGAGCAGGGCTAGCCAGGGTAGGGTACGGTCCTAGAAGCGGAGGGGGTTTGCGGGAGGCGAGCCTTCTACCTGCTTGAACTTGACCCTTGAACTTGACCTGGATTACGAAGCCGACTAAACGGTTGTTCAGTAGTATGACTCAGCCGGAGGAACCTGCAGCATGGCCGACTCGAATCGCGAAAAAGCCCTCAATCTCGCTCTTGGAGCTATCGAGAAAGCCTATGGAAAGGGCGCGATCATGCGCCTCGGCGATTCCGCCGCCAACGCCGAGGTTCGGGTCATTTCGACCGGTGCGATCTCCCTCGACCTTGCGCTCGGGATCGGGGGTTACCCACGAGGTCGGATCGTCGAGATCTACGGCCCGGAGTCGAGCGGCAAGACGACGCTAACCCTCCATGCGATCGCCGAGTGCCAGAGGAAGGGTGGCATCGCGGCTTTCATCGACGCGGAGCATGCTCTCGACCCTACCTATGCCCGAAAGCTGGGCGTCAATGTCGATGAGCTCCTCGTAAGCCAGCCCGACCACGGCGAGCAAGCTCTCGAGATCGCCGACACCTTGGTTCGCTCCGGGGCTGTGGATGTCATCGTCGTCGACTCGGTGGCGGCGCTCGTCCCCCGCGCCGAAATCGAGGGCGAGATGGGTGACATCCACGTGGGCCTCCAGGCTCGTCTGATGAGCCAGGCGCTCCGAAAGCTCACCGGCACCGTGCACAAGAGTGAGACCACCCTCTTCTTCATCAACCAGATCCGCATGAAGATCGGCGTGATGTTCGGCAGCCCCGAGACCACGACGGGTGGCAACGCCCTCAAATTCTACGCGGCACAGCGGCTCGACATCCGCCGCATCGGGACGATCAAGGTCGGCGACACAGCCGTTGGAAACCGCTGCAGAGTCAAGGTCGTGAAGAACAAGCTCGCGCCGCCTTTCCGTCTGTGTGAGTTCGACATCTTATTTGGTAAGGGCATCAGCCGCGCGGGCGACGTGCTCGACCTGGGTGTCGAGGCGGGGATCATCAACAAATCGGGCGCCTGGTATAGCTACGGCGACGAGCGGATCGGGCAAGGGCGCGACAACGCGCGAACCTTCCTCGAAGAGCATTCCGACATGCTGGCTCAAATCGAACGGAAGCTGCTCCGAAAGCATGGTCTCCTCAAAGAAGAGGCCCCGGGGGAGGCACAAGCCGCACCGGCTGCAAACGACAAAGCCACCCCCATTTCGCAGGTCAAGGGGGGCGCAAGTAGACGTCCGCGCCCCAACTGATCAGCCGCCAGGGAACGTCTCTTCAGGCATTCTAAAAAAAGCGGGTAAACTGCTGAATTTACACGTGTATATCGCGAAACAGAGGTTGACTTTTTTGTCTGGTTTTGCTATACAGATTACGTGCATGTAGTTCTTTGCACACCAAGCGATGAATCGTTTGCGGCCCGCGCATAAGACGCGGGTTTCGTCGTCTGGAACCCCTGAAGGAGAGTAATTTCATGAGCTTCAGCATCGGCGACAAGGCAGTGCATCCCGCCCACGGAGTCGGCGAAATCACCCAGATCGAGGAACGCTTGATCGGTGTCAATAAGATCGATTTCTACATTCTCACGCTTGTGAACGGAAGGTCGGGCACGATCCGGGTGGCGATGGACGCGGTCGATCGGGTGGGGCTCCGCCAAGTGATGTCGCGCAAAGCCGCCAAGACCGTCCTCGAAGAGCTCAGCAAGGATGAGAAGGCGGTCACGTCGCAACCATGGAACCGACGCTATCGCGAATACACCGAAATGCTGAAGAGCGGCTCTCCGATCCAGGTCGCCAAGGTCCTTCGTGACCTGGCCAAGGTGCGCTCCGACAAGGGCGACCTCAGCTACGGCGAAAAGAAGCTCATGGAGCAAGCGCGGAAGCTCCTGATCACCGAGTTGGCGCTTGCCCGTCGCGTGCGGGAAGAGACGATCGAGCGCGACATCGACAAGATCCTAAATTAGGCCGACCTCCGCCCCCACCCACCCGCCCCTTCGCCCCCGCAAAGGCCTTCGGCTTTGCGGGGCCTGTCGGTGGACGGTTTGCGCCGTACTCGGCTCGCCGGTGTATATCGGGGGACTCGAGGGCCTATCGGGAGGCTTTTTCTTCGTGGCCGGAGCGCGAGAAGCGCTTGGAGAGAACCGTGAGGAGGTCGCGGAGCGAGATGTCGCGCAGGACTAGCCCCACCAAGAGGTGATAGAGAACGTCCCCGGCTTCGGAGGCCACCCGATCGTCGGACTCGCCGATCAGGGCCTGGCCTAGCTCCTCTGCTTCTTCGCGCATCTTGGCGTCGATCTTGCTCGGGCCCGCGTCGAGCAGCGATTTGGTGTAGCTCTTGTCGGCACTCGAGGCCCGGCGCTCCCGGAGGATGCGCTCGAGCCGGAGGAGGGTCGGGGCAGCGCCCGCGGTGGACCCTTCGACCAGCTCGCCTCCGGTGTTGAGCTGCCTGAAGAAGCAGGTATCTTGCCCGGTGTGGCAGGAGGGGCCTGCCGGATCGACCAAGTAGATCAGTGCGTCGCCGTCGCAATCGACCCACACCTCGCGAACGGACATCGTGTTGCCGCTGCTCTCGCCCTTCTGCCAGAGCTTCTGACGCGAGCGGCTGAAGAAGTGGGCCTCACTGGTTTCCAGGGTGCGTTCGATCGCCGTGCGATCGGCGTACGCCATCATGCGCACCTCTCCTGTTTCGGCGTCCTGCGCGATGACCGCGACGAGACCTTGGTTGTCGTAGTTGAGAGCGTCTAGGCCCATGCCGGAGGGTTACGCCAGGCTCGCGTGTCGGTAAAGGTGACGCTGGCGACCGGTGACTCGGGTCGCGCCGCAGACTATGGGGGCTGCGCCGGCCCGCACCAGTGCCAGCGCCAGCGCCAGCGGTCAGCGGCTAGCGGCCGACGCCCATGAGTGTTTCTAGGGTGTCTTTCAGGCCGCGGACGTCCGACGCATTCACGTGCGCCGAAGCGCCCGCTTCTAGCGCCTCTTGCTTGTCCAAGTCGCCGACCGAGAAAAGGACGGCTCGAATGTGCTGCGTGCTGTCGCTTCGCTTCAGGGCCCCGATGATCTCGACGCCTGAGATTTGCCCGACCTTCGCACCGAGGACGACTGCGTCGGGGGGTTGCTCGCCGATCCCCAATAAACCGTCGACCGCGCCGGGGTAGTCCACCACTTCGAAGGTGCCACTGAGCGCATGCACGACGGCGTCCTTCGAATCCGGCGCATCGACCAGCAGTGCGACCCGGGGACGCCCGGCGTAGAGCTCCTCGGGAATCGGATATCCATACTTCCTGAGGAAGTCGAGGACATGCGGGCGACGGAAGCGGAGATGGCGTCCAGGTGTCCGAAAGTGGGGTATCCGGCCGCGGTCGGCCCAGTTGTGGATGGTCTTCAGATCGACCTGGCAGAACCGCGCGACCTGTGATGCCGTGAAGAGATATTGGGGCTCTCGGGGGGAGGCAACCATTACTCCTTTTGGGTTACTCGCTGGCGCGCCCGGCAACAAGTCACAGCCCGAAAAATCTGGAAAATTTGTGCTTTAGCCAACAGATACCGTGGCATCCACCCAGGAACCACCCTCGAAAACCATGCGGGTCGAGCCGGGGAGAACCGCGTCGTTTTCCGGGTGCTCTGGGTCGCCAGGCAGAGCGAGAAACCAACCGGTTTCGCTGGTCACGATCCGCGGGCGAACGAGGGGCGGCCTACGCGAGGAGGCATCCGCGATCACCGAGGCGGCAGTGTCGAAGGCCGCGAGCCAATCGAGCGTGCGCACCGTGGGCGGGGCGAGCTTGATTCGGCTGGCATGCATTTCATCGATGGCGTCGGACGGCTTGAGCCATACCGCGGACGTCGTTTCGGTTCCGTCGTGCGTTGCGTGCTGGCCCTCGGGGAGCACGGCGATGAAGAAACGCGTATCGAACCGCCGGGTCTCCATCTTCGGCGTGATCCAGCGTGCGTAGGGCGTCAGGGCCATCGCGTGGATGGTCATGTCGACGTCGGCTGCGATCTGCGAGAAGGGAACCCCTGCGTCGACGCGCTGTCGTTCGGCATCGAGATCGACTCCGCTTGCTGTGCTGGCGATGAGCACACCGGCTTCCTCGAAAGTCTCTCGTATGCCAGCGACCCAAAGGCCAAGCACGGCGTCTTGGTCTTGCTCGCCCAGAAGGTCGGCGATCTCTTGGGTGGATCGATCGATTCTCCCCTTCCAAACCGGGTCGCTGTCCGTGGCATCTACCTTGCCGCCCGGGAACACATGTGCGCCACCCATGAAACCGCTTTGGCCGTGCCGGCAGAGCATGAAAGTCTCTAGAGGGCCCTCCGTTTCTCGGAGAACGATCACGGTTGATGCGTCCTTGATTGGCTTTTCGGGGGCGTCGGCGGGGCTCTCGGTCATGATTCTCGCGAAACCAACACGTGCGTGGTCGACACACCGATGGCATTCGCGATCCGGGCCAACGTCTCGAGCGATGGGGTGTGCCGCCCCGCTTCCACACGCGCGATGTTGGGTCGGTGGATCCCCGTGCGGCGGGCGAGCTCTGCTTGGGTGAGACCGGCTGCAAGACGCAATTCACGCAGGCGTGCGCCGAGCTTCTCACCATCGATCGCGATGTCGGTTTCACCGTTCGACAACCCGCTGGCGAAATGCACTGCGCCAACGCTGAGTCGGCACACGGCGCCACTCTTCAACTGGAGCGTCGCGGTCGTTGCGCTTGGATCGATGCTGATGTTGGTGATTTCGGAGCCGTCGTCTGCTGCGTCGATCGGACGTTGTTGCAGCGCCGCATCACCGTTGCCGAGCACCGTGAGCACGTCGTCTCCACAAGGCGACACCGTCACGAACTCGAAACGAAGGCGACGCCTCGGATCCGAGCGGCGCGGCAAAGCCGCCGCGACGCGCGCGATGTCCTGCTCGGTGGTGGTAACGAGGCCGTCACAGAGCTCGCTGATGATGTCTTCGAGAGGACCCCGATCCCGGTCGACGTGGGCGATGGGCAACACCCCGAGGGCGCGAACGTAACCGATCGCCGAAAGGAGCTCGTCGGCGTAGAGCGTGTCATCGACATCGACGACGACTGCAGTCTGACCGGCCACGGCGTTTACAAGATCGCTTGGCGCGACAACACGCGATTTGATGCCCTTGTCAGACAAGGCCTCTCCCCATTGCTGCGCGACGTGTTCACGTTCGGTCAACAATGTTACGCTTCCTGTCATCGCTCCTCCGAGTATGAGAGCGATGAGGTTTACACTTCCCGGAACCGAAGCTCAACCATCTAAGACAGGAAAGTACACTCTTCGAGACTGGCAAGAGGTTTGCAGATAGGGCTCGCGGTTGACACGGGTCGGCCGCTTTGGTACCCACGACCGCCTTCACCCGGGTGGGCACCTCTTTGTTTGGTTAAGGGAACCACCGATGTTCAAGTCGACCTGCGTATTCTCTGGCAACTCGAATCCGGCGCTAGCCGAGAAGATCGCCAATTACCTGGAATTGCCGGTCGCCCGCGCCCGGGTCTCGCGTTTTTCGGACGGCGAGGTGTTCACCGAGATCCAAGAGAACGTGCGTGGCGTCGACGTGTACGTCATCCAATCGACCTGTGCGCCCGTCAACGACAACTTGATGGAGTTGCTCGTGATGGTCGACGCCCTCAAGCGGGCTTCGGCCGGCTCGATCGCAGCGGTCATCCCTTATTACGGATACGCGCGTCAGGATAGGAAGGCTGCACCGCGAACGCCGATTACGGCCAAGCTCGTCGCGGACCTGTTGGGCGCGTCCGGAATTGACCGGGTCGTCTCGATGGATCTGCACGCTGGCCAGATTCAGGGTTTCTTCAATGTTCCCTTTGATCATCTTTACGCCTTGCCGGTCTTTTTGGAGCATCTGCGGCCGCGGTTCTCTGCTCCCCCGGTTTTCGTCTCCCCCGATGCAGGTGGCGTGGAGCGAACGCGTGCCTACGCTAAACGGCTAGATGCCGACCTCGCCATCATCGACAAGCGCCGGGAGGAGAAGAACGTCAGCGAGGTGATGAACGTCATTGGTGACGTCGACGGGCGGGAGTGTGTGATTTTGGACGACATGATCGACACCGCCGGCACGATCACCAACGCCGCCAGGGCCCTCAAGGAAAAGGGCGCGAAGCGGGTTCTGGCCGCCGCAACCCACCCCGTTCTCTCGGGCCCGGCCCTCGAAAGGATTGTGAATTCACCTCTCGAAGAGGTGATAGTCACCGATACCATCCCCCTTCGGGACGAGGTGGTGGCCTCCGGGCGGTTCCGCGTGCTTTCGGTCGCAAGTTTGCTAGGAGAGGCCATCAAACGGATCCACCACAGCGACTCGGTGAGCTCGCTGTTCGTATAAATGGAGCGATAGACCGATGGAAACGACGACGTTGCAGGCTGAGGTCCGCGTTGAACGCGGAAAGGGGCCAGCGCGCCGGCTGCGTGCTCAAGGAAAGGTCCCGGGCTTTTTTTACGGCCCGGGCGTCGAGCACACGCCGCTGACCCTGTCCCCCAAAGAACTGAAAAATGCACTTCGAGGCGAGAGGGGCAGGAACGTGGTGTTCAAGCTATCGGTCGACGGCAAGGACGAGCTAGCCATGATGCGGGACGTCGCGACCGACCCCGTCACGCAGGAGCTGCTCCACGTGGACCTCTATCGGGTCTTCGAAGACAAAGAGCTCGAGATCAACGTGCCGTTCCGCGCCCGTGGCAGGGCGATCGGCGTGGTCCAGGGAGGCGTGCTGAACCTCACGCAACGCCACCTGCCCATCCGCACGACCCCGGCCAAGATTCCGGTGTCAATCGATGTCGATGTGACGCATCTCGACATGAAGGACACGATCGCCGTCGAGGACATCGAATTCCCCGCGGGCGTCGAGTGCAGGCTTCGGCCGAAGCTCACCCTGGTCATCGTCCTCGAGCCGCGGAAGGTGGTTGAGGAGGAGGAGGAGGCTGAAGCGGCAGCGGCAGCAGAGGCCGCGGCGGCTGCCGAGGTTTCCGAGGGTGCGGCGCCTCCTGGGGCCGAGCCCGAGGCGGGTGACGACAAGCCAGCAAGCTGAAAGCCTGAAAGGCCGTGAGCACGCATCTCATCGCGGGCCTCGGAAATCCCGGACCGAAGTACGCCGGCAATCGCCACAATGTTGGGTTCATGGTGGTCGACGAGCTTGCGCGCCGATGGGGTGCGCCGAGCTTCCGGGACAAGTTCAAAGGGGAGTTCACCAAAGTCGAGGTGGCAGGCAAGGTCGTAGTCTTGCTCAAGCCGATGACCTACATGAACCTGAGCGGCGAGTCCGTGCAGCAGGCCATGCGGTTCTTCAAAGTTCCGCTCGCGCGCGTACTGACCGTGCACGACGAGCTCGACCTTTCCTTTGGGGTGGTGCGGCTCAAGGTCGGTGGTGGCACGGCCGGCCACAATGGCCTTCGGTCCATGGTGGAGCACTGCGGCGGCTCGGACTTCGATCGGTGCCGCGTGGGGATCGGGCGGCCAGAGCGGGGTCGCCCCGAGAGCTACGTCTTGAGTGATTTCAGCAGTTTGGAGAGAGCCGAGCTCGGGGATGTCCTCGAGCTGGCGGGGGATATGGTCGAAACTGCGGTCCGGGAGGACACCCGAACGGCGATGAACCGACACCACGGGCCCTCCTGAGGCTCGACTGGCGTAGAGTCGAAGATCGGCTATGACCCGCCTTCCTCGCTCCAGCCCCGAGCTGGGGCCATTTGACCAGGAGGATCGATGGCAACTGCAGCGGCAGCGCCCGCCAAGCGATGGGCGCGCGAATACGAGACAATTTACATCCTTCGACCGGACGTCGACAACGAGACTGCGGAGAAGGTGGTCGATCGTGCACGCGACGTCGTGAAGCGACTCAGCGGCACGCTGACGAAGCTCGACAATTGGGGCAAGCGTCGGCTGGCCTATCCGATTCAGAAGAACACACGCGGGATCTTCGTCTACTTGAAGTACGTTGGGTTTGGCGATCTCGTGGCGGAGCTCGAGCGCAACCTGCGCCTTCTCGACGAGGTCGTCCGTTTCCAGACGGTTCTTCTTCGCGAGGATATCGATCCGGCCACCGTCGAGGTCGACCCCGAAGAGGTGCAATACCTCCACGTCGAGGATGAGGACGAGCCGGAAGACGCCGAAACCGAGCGCGCACGAAGCCTCGGGTTGATTCCGAGGGCTCCGCGGGCGGAGCGACCCGTGGCGGACGTTCCGACGGGAGGGGCGACAGCGGCAGCCCCGGAGACAGCGCCAGTGCCAGCGGCAGCGGCAGCCCCGGAGACAGTGCCAGTGCCAGCGCCAGCGGCAGCGCCAGCCCCAGAGACACCGGCAGAGGCAGCTACGGACGCAGAGCCAGCTGCACAGGAAGCTGCTGACGAGGCTGAAGGTGATGACGAGAAGCTCGAAGGGGGTGCGTGATGCATGACGAGCTTCGACAGGATTTCGACGTGGAGGGAGGCTCGCGACGGCGAATGGGGCGAAAACGAGCTCCGAGCTTCGTGCTCGATCCGAATTTCAGGTTTGACTACAAAGATCCTCAGCAGCTGCGGCACTTCATCACCGACCGCGGAAAGATCGTGCCCCGGCGTATCACCGGTCTGAGCGCCAAGCAGCAGCGTGATCTGACCCGTGCGATCAAGCGAGCACGCAATATTGCGCTGCTTCCCTACACGGCGACGACGTGAGGCAGTGATGGCATCTACCGTAGAAGTCGTACTCAAGGAGAACCTCGGGCACTTGGGCTCGATCGGCGACGTGGTGAGCGTGCGGCGTGGATATGCACGCAACTACCTCTTGCCACGTGGCCTGGCCGTCGTCGCTAGTCGCGGCAACGTGCGCCAGATCGAGCACGAAAAAGCGGTCCAGGCACATCGCATCGCCAAGCTCCGCACGGATCAGGAAGCGATCGTCGCCACGCTGCAAAAAATCACCGTCATCGTGGCGAAGGCAGCTGGCGAGGACGGCAAGCTCTTCGGCTCCGTCACGGCGAGCGAGGTGCTCGATGCTCTCGAGGCCAAGGGCGTCGAGGTCGAGCTCGACAAGAAGAAGCTCGTGATGCCCGACCAACCCATCAAGGAGGTCGGCAGTTACGAGGTGGGCGTGAAGTTGCCCCACGGCCTGACCGCCACCATCAAGCTCGAAGTAAAAACC
>JAPUKT010000347.1 GCA_027295555.1 Deltaproteobacteria bacterium | reverse complement strand
GCTCCTCGCGTCGCTCATCGTCGCGACGTGTTTTTTCGACGGCATCGAACATCTCGTGCATCAGCGCATCGATCCCCTGGCCCGCCGCCGCAGAGATCCGCATTGCGTCGAGCCCTCGCTCGGCCAGTTCGCGGTTCAAGTCGTCGAGTTGAGTTTCGTCGTGGACGAGATCTGCCTTGCTCAGGACCAGCACCTCGCGGCGCTTCAGCAGGTCGGGTCGATAGCGTTCGAGCTCTCGGCGAATCGCATCGTAGTCAGCCATCAGGTCGCGTCCCTCGATGAGCATTGCTCCGAGGTCGAGAAGATGGACGATCACGCTCGTTCGTTCGATGTGGCGAAGAAATTGGTGTCCGAGTCCGGCGCCTTCGCTGGCTCCTTCGATCAGACCCGGAATATCCGCGACGACGCAGCGGCGATCGTCTCGTTGGGCGACGCCCAGCGCCGGGACCAGGGTCGTGAAGGGGTAATGCGCCACTCGGGGCCGCGCGGCGGAGATGCGACGGAGCAGCGTCGACTTGCCCGCATTCGGGAAGCCGACGAGTCCGACGTCGGCCAGAAGCTTCAGCGAGAGCCGGATTCGGCGCACCTGCCCGGGTTTCCCGGGCGTTGCGAAGTCCGGCGCCTGACGTGTCGAGGTCTTGAAGCGCGCGTTGCCGAGCCCACCGCGTCCGCCGCGGGCGATCACGAAACGTTGCCCCGGCAGGGTGAGATCGACGACCGCGTGCACCTCGTCCAAGCTCGCCCTCCCGGTCGCCGAGCCGTCCCCCGTGTCGAGTTCGTCGAGGTCGAAAACCAGCGTGCCAACCGGCACCCGGACTTCGATGTCGGCGCCCGACGCGCCCTTCTTGTTCGAGGTTCCGCCCTTTTCGCCGCTCGCCGCTCGAATCGTTTTGGCCGACTTCAGATCGAGAAGCGTGGGGACGTTCGGTTCCGCGACTAGCACGATATCGCCGCCTCGGCCACCGTCGCCACCGTTCGGCCCGCCCATGCGGATGAACTTCTCGCGCCGAAACCCGACCATGCCATCGCCACCGTGACCGGAGTGGGCCTCGAGCTCGATTTCATCGACGAAGAGGTTGGCATGTTTCATGGCGATATGGAGCGAGCTCGTTGCGCCGGCGGGAGGCTCGGCAGTGCGAGCCAGCGCACGAGCGGGCGAGCACGCGCGTAGGAATCTAGGGGCGTAGCCGCGTGGGCGGCGATGCTGCGGTCAGGTCCGAGCGTCGACGTGCGCCATGGTGCGTCCACGAGACTTGCCAAAACGAACAGTACCGGTCTTGAGCGCGAAGAGCGTGTAGTCCCGGCCGAGCCCGACGTTCTGGCCTGGGTGGATCTTGGTACCGACCTGACGAACGATGATCGTGCCCGCATTGATCTGCTGGCCCCCAAAGACCTTGACCCCTCGTCGCTGGCCGTTCGAATCGCGACCGTTACGCGAACTGCCCTGTCCCTTTTTATGTGCCATGGTGTTCTTCCCGAGGCCAGATGTGGCCGGTATCAATCTAAAGCATTCGAGTCCAGGCATTCGGGTGAACTGGAACTCAGTCCTGTATTTGATCTACTCGGATCTCGGTGTAGTCCTGTCGATGGCCGTATTTACGGCGGTAGCCCTTGCGGCGCTTCATCTTGAAGATCGTGAGCTTCGCGCCGCGGCCCTGGGCGATGATCGTGCCCGTCACCCGGGCTCCATCGACACAGGGTGCGCCAATCTTGACGTTGCCTTCTTCGCCTACCATCAACACGTCGTCGAGCGTGACCGAAGAGCCAACTTCGCCCTCGAGCTTTTCGACGCGCAGGCGACCACCCTGGCTCACACGATATTGCTTTCCACCGCTGCGGATGACGGCGTACATACTCGACCTCGATTCATTCGGAGCGCGGGAGTATGCGCGATTCCGCTTCTGAGTCAACTGTTTGGGGCGTCTCCGTCGAGTCGGATGTCGAACCTTCGGTGGCGCCCGCTAGATCCTCGACGGGGGCCGCCGGGGCCTTTTCCTGCGGGTCGGCCGGATCGACTGCGTCGGTCGGGAGCGTTGTGTCGGCCCTGGCCACTTCGTCTTCCTCGGACCCGAGTGGCGCGACCCCTGCGAAGGCCAGAGGCTTCTGCGGCGGCTCGGAGGCCTCGGCGTTCTTCGCCCACGACAGATCGGCGTCTTGTCTCGGACTCTCGACCCCGTCGGCCGGGTCCGACCCCGGCACGGGGCTTTCCGAGCGCCGAGCGCTCCCGCGTCCGTTGCGTCGTCGCCGAGTCTTCGCCTTGGACGCGTCGGGATCGTCTTTGGTGTCTTTGGTGTCTTTGGTGTCTTTGGTGTCTTTGGTGTCTTTGGTGTCTTTGGTGTCTTTGGTGTTGGGGGCATTGGGATGGCGATCTCGGAGCCAGGGCAGATCGATCTCGACCGGCGGTCCAGGTTCGAGCACGGTCAGCTCGAATCGTTCCTGGTGGAGTCCGGGCCGCGCGCGGATCTCGATCGGAGCACCGATCTCCTCACCGAGTTTGGTCAACGCCGGTTTCGCGTGGGTCAGCAGCTCCTCGGCGACCTGCGGGTTGACGGCGACGGCGACCGGTCGCCCTCGGAACCTCGGCAGGTGTTTGCGAATTTCGCGCAGCACCCGGAAAGCGACGCTCTCCGGGGACAACACATAGCTTCGTCCCTCGCAGTAGGCGCAGGACTCACACAGCGTTTGGACGAGATTCTCCCTGGTGCGCTTGCGCGTCATCTCGACCAGTCCGAGTTCCGAGATCTTGAGGATGTTGGTGCGCGCCTTGTCGGCTCGCAGCGCATCCTGAAGTGCACGAGAGACCGTGTCTCGATTGGCGGCGGACTCCATGTCGATCAGGTCGATGATGATCAGACCGCCGAGATTGCGGAAGCGGATTTGATGCACGACCTCGGTGACAGCCTCGAGATTCGTCTTGAGCACTGTTT
>JAPUKT010000346.1 GCA_027295555.1 Deltaproteobacteria bacterium | reverse complement strand
CCAGGTAGCGCTCGGCTCCCGACAACGAATGGTGCCGGAGGAAGCGACGCCCCGGACGACCCTCGGGGATCAGCCTGGAAGCCAGCCCGGCAACGGCCTTCCCGGCCCTGGGCAACGCATCCCAGCGTCTTTCTCGGCCTTCGACGACGTACTTGTCATAGCCGGCGAACACCTCGTCTCCCCCGTCACCGGAGAGCACAACAGTGACCTCCTCGGCGGCCAGCTTCGAAACCATATAGGTCGGGATCGCCGATGAATCGCCAAACGGCTCGTCGAGGTACCAAGGCAAGTCTTCCAGAATGTCGAAGACGTTGGGTTCGAGCACCAACTCGTGATGCTCGGTGCCGAGCTGATTCGACACCACACGAGCGTACTCGAGCTCGTTGAAATCGGCATCGTCTAAGCCTATTGCTAAGGTCTTCACGGGCCGGTCCGTGAGCGCTGCAATGGTTGCGACGACCGCGGATGAGTCGAGCCCACCGCTGAGAAAAGCGCCCAGCGGGACGTCGCTCATCATGTGGAGGTCGACCGTTTCGCGCAGCACGGCTCGCAGCTCCTCGATCAACGCGGATTCACTGCGCTCGACTTCGGGCTCGAACCGTAGGTCCCAGTAACGACGGACCAGCGGTTCCTTCCCTTGGTCGGCGACAAGAACGTGGCCCGGCTCGAGCTTGCGGACACCCTCGAGGATGCTCTGTGCCGGCGGCGTTACGAGAAAGGTAAACAGATGCTGCACCGCCGTCCAATCGAGTCGTCGCTCCACTTCAGGCAGCGTCAAGAAGCACTTGACCTCCGAAGCAAAAACGAGCCGCTCGCCGAAGACGCCGTAGTAGAGAGGCTTGATGCCGATCCTATCGCGCGCCAGCATCAATGCTCGACGGCGAGCGTCCCACAGCGCGAAGCCGAACATGCCTCGCAAATGGTGCACGCACTCGGCGCCGAACTCCTCGTAAAGGTGAACGATGACTTCGGTGTCGGTTGCCGTGTAGAAGCGATGACCCCGCGCCTCGAGCTCTTTGCGCTTCTCGCGGAAGTTATAGATCTCACCGTTGAGCACGACCCAAACGGTTTCATCCTCGTTATGGATCGGCTGCTCGCCGGTCTCGAGGTCGATGATCTGCAAGCGCCTCATGGAGAGACCCACCCCCGACCCGACGTAGGAGCCGAAGTCGTCGGGACCACGGTGGGTGATCACGTCGGCCATCGTCAACACTTCGTCGGTGCCCACCGGACGCCCGGAGAGGCTGCGGATACCGGCGATTCCGCACATTCTCAGGCCGTCTCCCCTTGCCGTTCGGACACAACAACGCCCCACGTCGCAGAGCCCAACGCGATCAGCAGGTAGGGCGCGGTCGCCGTGACGAATCCGTTGGCCAGGCCAGCGACTGCGAAGGCGATGACCGCCAATTCTACGGCATTGGCATAGGCGCGCAGCTCTGGGTCCACGAAACCTACTAGCGCTCTCACTCTGTGCATGCGAACCATCACCACCAGGGTGGCGCCCAAGAGCAACGAGAACCCCACCAGGCCCGTTTCCGCGAGCGCCTGTACGATGGTGTTGTGAATCATCACCTCTTTCCCGGTTGAAAACGGATCGGACGAGAAGCTTCTATAGCCGATAGAGGAACAACCGAGCCCGATGCCGAAGGCGGGCCTGGCCTGCAACATCGCGAAGCCGATCTGGATCGAGGTTAGGCGCTGGTTGAAGGTGGTGTCGTTCTCGAGGCCCTCGAAACCCTCGTCTCGTTCCCAGAACTGCATACCGATGGCCACGGCCGCGACAATGCCAACTACAGCGAGCGCCCGCATCACATGGCTTCGCAATCGAAGAACGCCGACGACCGCCATGGCTCCCAGGCCGAGAAGGCCGCTGCGCGAGTAGGTGAAGAAGATGGCCGGCAGGTAAACTGCCAGCGCTCCGCAGAGGAGCAACCTCCCCCACCACCTCGCCCCGCCCATCAGCGCGACTGCCAGCGGTATGAGAATGACGAGTTCAAAGGCCACCTCGTTCGGGCCCGAGAACTTACCGACCCACGCGGCCCGGTCACCTTCCAGCACATTGCCTATCAGGTAGTTGTTGATCGTTCCCCGGGCGGGAAGCACGCCGGCCAAGGCCATCGTCCACATCAACCCGCGCAACCGCGCTCGCGTGCTAACGACGTTGACGATCAAAAAGTAGAGCACCAACGTCTTGCCGAAGTCGATGGTGTTTTCCACCGCCATGCGAGGCCACAGGGCGTTGATGCTCGATAGCGCGGCAGCCCCGAAAAAAGCGACCAGAGCGTGGCCTTCGGGCCATGAGAGGCGAAACCGGCGCCCCGACATCGTTCGTTCAACCAACAGAACGCTGATTGCGCCGAGCCCCAATGTCAGTGCCGGCCGGGCCGATCGAAGAGCAGGCACGGTCCATTGGACGACGCCGTACATCGCCACGATGAATACGAGCAGCATTACGTACGGGATGGTGCCGTCGGGGCTGCGAAGTCGGGCGGCACGCTCCGTATCCTGGGGATCTATGCCTCCCCAGGGCGGGGCTACATCGCCCGATCGGAGATAATCGTGCATTCGGGCGTGACCCCAACGTTGCGATAGAGTTCCAGAACCTCTTCGCGCTTGTTCAGGAGCTGGCCAACCAGGCGGCTTGCCGCGCGACCGTCCCACATCGGCGGCACACGACCCTTCTTTGCATCTCCACGAAGAATCCGCATCGCCGCAGCAACGATGACGTGGGGATCCCGCCCAACCAACCGGTTGGTGCCTCTGGACACGGTGACCGGCCGCTCGGTGCGCGCTCGCATCGTCAAGCACGGAACCTGCAACACCGTTGCTTCCTCCTGGACGCCGCTGGTGTCCGTAAGCACCATGCACGAACCCTTCAACAGTGCGATGAAGTCGAGATAGGCGATCGGCCCGACCGCCATCACGTTGGGGAAATTCTGTATCGACTGCCAAAAACCGATCCCGT
>JAPUKT010000345.1 GCA_027295555.1 Deltaproteobacteria bacterium | reverse complement strand
GAAACGGCATCGGATACCGCTCACGACAGCGACTCCGACAAAGGCATTCGCTTCCGTGGCTAGGCGCTTCGGCTCCACGGCCGCCGTCGTCGCGGCTGCTACGGTTCTTCTGGGCGCAAGGAGCATCCGTGCATGGAAGGGCTGGCCCAGAACGACGGATCCGTGGAAGCGGACCTTTTTTTCCCGTTTCGTAGGTTTCTCCGTGGACCGCGATTGTGCTCCGAGCCCGACCTCGGGCTGCGAACTCGGCGAGTGTTACCATCGGTAGCGTGTATTTGACCTAGCGCGGCGTAGCCGCAACCAAAAAGGGGAATGGCCACAGAGGCTCGTCTTTGGCGTTATGCTTCAGATAAGGGTTCGTTGTTCGCAGGAGACCTCTCCTGAATTCGAGGATGACGCGTGAGGACCTATCGCAGAGAGTTGGAACAACGTCTCCAGCATCCCCTTGCCGATCGGTTGTTGCCGATTCTTCTGAGGCCCACCGGTCGGAGCAGCGCAGGATACCCTTTCCTCAGGCGAGACGCCTGGGAGAGCTTCCGCGACACCGTCCCCCACCTCTTCGGGATGGGGCTCGAAGTGCTACGGGCCATCCAGGAGATCGAACAGGCCCTCGAGCAGCTGGATGTTCCTGCGGCCGATCGCGAGAGCCTTTCCGACGCCTGTAAGGTCACGCGCCAGGTGGTCTTGACCGCCACCATCACGGCGCCTTGCGACCTCTGGCTTCTTCGTCACGTGCTTGGCTTTTTTGGTGAGCTCGGCCTCTTGGAGCGGCTTTTGAGCGGAGAGCCCGTCTACCCCGAGTCCTGTACCGTACGCTTCCAGGGGCGCAAGCGACGCCTGCTTCCTAGAGAGCTCGACATCGATCTGCATTTTCTCCTCTCGCGGGGCATCATCGAGCAGTACGACAACGGTTTTCGCATTGCGGGGCATCCCCGCGTGCGCGAAGTGCTCGGCGCCATCCGCGCGCTCCGGACGCCACCGGGCGGGGTGACCCGACTCTGGCGCGACCTCTTCGCCGGAGGCGAGCTCGCTGCGTCGGAGCTCGAAGTGCTCCTCGATCTCGCACAGTCGGCCGTGCGCCGTGTCGACTTCAGCCAGAATCACTGGATTCCGACTGTCGAGGAAGTCGAGCTCGGCTACCGGCTCGTGCCCCTGGTGTTGGGGCTGAGAGCCGAGAATTTACTTTCCGCGCTCGCACTCGATCGCGTCGTGAGACCGTCCGATTGGAGCCCGACCCACCCAGCGACGGCCGCGGGGGCTCTCGAGATCCTGACCGCCGCTGGATGGATGGAACGTTTGGGTGAGGACTATCGCGTGAACGCAATGGGTGCGCGCGGCTTCGAGCGTGGTCCCGGTCCCTTCGGAATCATCGAGACGTATCACCCCTATATGAGTTGCGGCAAAGAGATCCTCCTTGGAGGGCGGCGCGAGATTTGGGTGCGGCGTGGAGAGAACGTCGGAGCGAGCCAGGACGCGAATCGTGCGACGTTTCTCCGGGCGAACGACGCTCTCGATCGCTTCTGCGAGGAGACGGGCTTCCGCTACCGGGTCTTCATCGAGCATGCCATCGGCCGCGGAGAGGCTACTCGCCAGCGCCACGAGCGCCCGGGCTCCGAGAGCATCCGCTACGTCGGCGCTGACCTGGAGGACGCCGCCATCGACGCCGCCTTGGAGGAGCAGCGACGTGGCGTGCTGCCGTCTGACATGCTGTTCGTGCGCCGCGCCGATATCGGAAAGCCGGAGAGCTTGCTCGAGGCTCTTGCGCGCGAGAGCATCGAGCCTCACGGCGCGGTGATGCTGGTCGGAAACGGCTTCCACGAGATCCGGAACCAGACCGACGCCGGCTTAGTGGCGGTCTTCCGTGGTTATCACGAAGCCGGTATCGTGCTGCTCTTCACCGAGGAGAACGCCCTTTCCGTCGACGATCTCCGCGCCACCGCGTGGAACACGTACCACTCCGGTTTCCGCTATGTGCACGAGAAGTCGGGACAAGGTCTCCGGCCCGCCGTGCGCCGCCCCGAGCCAAGCCGTCTCGGCCATCCGTTGGTCGCCCCCTGGAGTGAGTGCGCCCGCAAGGCGGGCTACGTGCGTGCCGATGCCTATTGCTCCCGCACACGTACGATTTACCCGTACCCCCCGCGGAGCGGCTACAATCCCGCCATTAGTATGAACCACTTCTTCGTCCCCGCCCCCATCGCCAGAGAGCTCGGAATCGGGTGACCCGACCCCGTGGCGCCTCGAGCTAGCTTGCATCGCCTCCGTCTTCATCAGTCGTGTCGAAGCAGACGTTTCGATGCGAGTTGCTCGACGCGTCGGGAAATAATTGGCACGGGGAGCGGTGGTACACGCGTCAGTCCTGCGCTGAAAGGATCTCGATGGCCGCGCGAGCCGGTTCCCCACTGCGTCGACGACCGTGACGACATGAAGGCCGGGCGTGATGTCGAGCGCTTGCTGGTGGAACGTCGTCGTGCTTCCCAGGTAGCGCTCGTCGATAGAACAACGTGGCTTCTTGGTCGCGGTGGACGGCCTCAAAAATCGTGCGGCCTTTTTCCTGCCTCAGGTCCATCGGGATATAGAGTCGAGTCCCGTGGTTGGGGTGGAGAAACGCAATCCGAGAGCGTCTCGATGGCGGATCGCCGGCTCGCTCGACGTCGCTTAGCGTTCGTTGAACGTGAGGAGCCAAACGTCGGCTTCGAAGGTGTCGCGGATGAAATAGATCCAGCGGCCATCGGGGGACACGCGTGGCGACGTTCCATCCTCGCTCGGAAGAATCTCGCGAACTTCTCGAAACTCTCTGTCCGTAAGAAAAATGCCTCTCGTCCCGGACGCTCTGTCTCTGCCAACAACGATCAGCCCGCTGCTGTCGGGAAGCCACGATGGGAACTCCGTACCGCTACTTATGAGCGCCGAGAACGCTTGGGATGAGTCGATATAGGTCTCCGATTGCAGATCGTAAATCGCGGGCCGATGATGGCCACTTTCGGTCAGGACTGCACCGGCAATCGAACGCCCGTCGGGTGACCAGGCATGGGGCTGGAACTGTAGCGACTCCTCTTCACTCGTCCAGGCGGGCAGTGCCGTTGGGTTTTGCTCGCCCCAGGGTCGATTCGGGTCGAAGATTTGGCCGCCACCGAGTGTGTGATTGAAGTACGCC
>JAPUKT010000344.1 GCA_027295555.1 Deltaproteobacteria bacterium | reverse complement strand
CGAGGTGTTGGACCTACCCGTCGAGGAAGCACGCCAACTCTTCGAAGCTGTACCCGCGATTCGGTCCCGGCTCGACGCGTTGGTGCGCGTGGGCCTCGGCTACCTCGAGCTCGGCCGCCGATCGACAACCTTGAGTGGCGGTGAAGCGCAACGGGTCAAGCTCGCTCGAGAGCTCGCCCAGCCCGCACGAAAGCCTACCCTTTACGTCTTCGATGAGCCCACACGCGGTTTGCACTTCACCGATGTCGAGCAATTGATCTCCGTGCTGCACCAGCTCGTCGACGATGGCCACAGCGTGATCGCGGTCGAGCACCAGCTCGACCTGATTCGAAACGCCGACTTCATCATCGACCTGGGCCCGGGCTCAGGCCCCTCTGGCGGCCGCATCGTCGCCTCCGGCCCCCCCGCACAAATCGCTCGCTCCCCAAACTCCGCCACCGCCCGCTTCCTGATCGCCTCGTATTCGTAGTCGTCTTCGTACGAGTACGAAGACGAAGACGAAAAGGCGACCGTGATCGTGACTGACGCTGACGCTGACGCCGACGCTGGCGCTGTCTACCCCGCGTGAAGGGAGCGGCTGAAGGCGTCGCCTACCGTGACGCACGCCTGGCGAACTTCGAGCTCGCCACCGACGAGGATCGCTAGAGGGTTGACCTCCACAGCTTCGATCTGATCCCGCCATTGGTGCACGAAAGCTGCCAGCCGCATCAAGACGTCGCCTATTGCGCTAACGGCTTGCTTGCGTTCCTGAGCGTTCCCCTCGAGCAAAAGGGAGCTGCCTCGGAGCCTGAGCAGGACCCGTTCGAGGGCTCGGGCGGTCGACGGTAGAACAGTCTGCGTCGTGTCGCCTGCCGCGCGGCCATGGGGGTCGGCGAAACCGATCTCGGTGAGCACCGGGCCGCTCAGGAGCGGTTCCATCCGGACGCGCAACAACGTTCGCGCCATCGTCGACGCACTCACGGTGACCCCGAGCAAGCGCGCGTCTGCGGATCGGCTCTTGGCGAGCGCCATGATCTGCCGGTAAACGTCTCGCGCCTGGGCCGCAGAGAAGACCTCGGCAACGAGGTCGGGGTGATCCCACAACCGGAGGTCGGGTGACGCGAGTGCGACCCGTACGGGGAACCCGATCCGCGAGGCTTCGTAGGCGGCTCTCGAGGGCGTCGCACAGAGCTCTTCCATCGGCAGAGGCACGTCGTAGGGACCGAGGGCTGCCTTGCTCGCGGGGTCCGAAAGCGCGCGCCGAGGCCCCAAGATCGTATCGAGCACCGCATCGGCTTCGACCCCCTGAACTACGGGGACCTTCGGTCGGGACGCCTCGTGGGACGCTCGCATCGCCCGGAGCGCCGTCGCTACGTCTCGTGGGGTACCGATCGGTCTGCTCGTGCCGGCCTCATCCTGGTGCGCGATCAGCCCGTGGTCGACCCGCACGAACCGACCGTCCGCCCGTGGGCTCACGCTATCGCCGAGCCGAACCCGGTCCGCCGCCGGGAGCTCTTTGGTGGTCGCCGCCCAAGGGTGGTCCGTGCCGAGCTCGAGGAGGGCGGCGATCGCCACCATCGGGCCCGTCTCGTGGACTGCCGCCAGGCCCAGGTCGTGAAAGAGCCCAAGCGATTGGGGGCCGATGATCGCCAGCGGAACCTTGACTCCGTGGCTCCGCATCGCTTCGGCGAGCTGGACGCTCTGATCGGCTCCGATCGCGCGTTCCAGCGCCAGGGCAGCGGGCTCGCCCGCGGCGATCGCCTTCATCGCTGTCTCGGCGGGCTTGTCGTCCACAATCGGCTCCACGGGCAGACCGATCCGTTCGGCGTCGCGCGCCGCATCGACCGCCAGCTCCGGGCAGTCACAAAAAATGCTCCACGTCTTCGGCATCGCCGTGCGCGGAGGATACCGTCCTTCGGCGCCCGCGCCTACTTCCTCGACCCCGATGACGACAGGAATTCAGTAGTTAGGACGGAGAGGTAGATCCCAAATATAGCGCCGTTTCGAAGTTTGATGCGCCACGCGCTTGACGCCTCGAACAGCGCGGTGATAATCCGGGCTCGGTCGGTGTAACTCCGCTGATCAACAGGGGGAATTAGCGCTGGGGGGCTCATCATGAGGAGAGACAAGGCATGCGCCTGAAGCTTATTGCGGGCAACCTCATCGTGGTGCTGCTCGTGGGATTGGGATCGTACTTTGTGGTGCGAACCCAGCTCCAAACGGGGCTCTCGAGAGCTCTCGAAGAGCGGATCGACAAGGACTCCGAGCTGTTCGCGCGGTCGTGGCGGGCGGAGGGGGCCGGGCTCGTCGAGGGGGTTTCGGACCGCGCGTCGAGCAGCCAGGTTCGGCACATCTTTACAGCGTCCGGTGAAGCGAAGCGGCGCGGCGATGCGTTCTCAGCGGCTCAGGCGGTTTCCAGGTGGTTCCAGGACCCGGCGCGCGGGCGACGCGAACGCCCCCACATCGTGGCGGTCATCGACGAGACAGGTCGGGTCATCGCCCGCGACACCGACCCAAATCGCATGTTTGGACAGTCGCTGCTCA
>JAPUKT010000343.1 GCA_027295555.1 Deltaproteobacteria bacterium | reverse complement strand
TTGTAGCTCACACGCCGAACGTGCTGAAGCCCCGCGGCAAGCAGTTGATTCGCCCGTCGCTCGATCCAGTCGGTGACCTCGGTGTCGGCTGGCCCACCATGCGGTGGGTTGTATTTGAAGCCGCCATCGTCGGGCGGATTGTGCGAAGGCGTCATGATGATGCCGTCTGCCTCCCTTTCGCTGCTTCGGTTGTGCTCGAGAATCGCGAACGACACCGCTGGGGTCGGGGTGTAGTGCCCTTCCCGTGCGGTGCAGACCTCGACATCGTTGGCGGCGAGCACCCCGAGCGCGGTCCTTGCGGCGGGTGCGGACAACGCATGCGTATCTACGCCGATGAAGAGAGGCCCGTCGATCCCTTCAGCAACCCGATAGTCACAGATCGCTTGTGTGATTGCGAGGATGTGGGCCTCGTTGAAGCTGAGGCGATGAGAGGAGCCGCGATGGCCGGACGTGCCGAAGCTGACCCGATGCGCGCACTCGTTGGGGTCGGGCCTGCCCTCGAAGTACTGGGTGACGAGCTTATCGACGTCCACCAACATGTGGGGAGGCGCAGGCTGTCCAGCAAGTGGATGCGCAGGCATCGCCGAGCATGTAGCAGCCCGCTGACCGGTTGACGAAGGCCCTCACCCGAGCCCACGCTCTCGCCCCTTCGAGAGGTCACGCCATGAATGAGTCCGACGCCCTAATGGTCGCGAAACGCTTTATCGAGTGCTTGAGAAACGGCGACGTGGAGGGGATCGGCGCCCTCTACCACGATGACCTAATCGTATGGCGCAATCTCGACAACCGAGAGCTCGTCAAGGCACAAGTCATGAAAGTGGTAGGTTTTCTGGCGAAAAACGTGCACGCCCTGGCCTACGACGACGTGAGGGTGCGCCCGACGAGCGACGGCTTCGTCCAAACGCACGTCCTCCGCGGGACGGCCCCAAACGGGGAGCAAGTCAACGCCTATGCCTGTCTCGTCGTCTCACTGACGGGCAATCAAATCAGCCGCGTCGACGAGTACCTGGACTCCGCCCAGCTCGCCCCGCTCATGGGTTAGGGACTAGTTGGTGCCCTCGCCCATTTGCTCGGCGAGATACCGTTCTTTGCCGACGGTGTCGACGAGGTGCAGCTGAGCCTCAAGCCAATCGATGCCTTCTTCCTCTTGGGCGAGGATGCCTTCGAGGAGCTCGCGCGTTCCGTTGTCGCCCTTTTCGCGACACAGCGCAATGCCGTCATTCAAGCGCTTGCACGCTTCGAGCTCGAGCTCGAGGTCGAGCCGATGCTGCTCGACGGGGTCTTCGCCAACCTTCACAGGAAAGAGCCGCTGCATGTTGGGCGTGCCGTCGAAAAACAAAATCCGAGCGATGACGGAGTCAGCGTGCTTCATCTCTTCGATCGACTCCGAGCGCTTCTTTTGCGCAAGCACATGGAAGCCCCAGTTCTCGCACATCTTGTGGTGGATGAAGTACTGGTTGATCGCGGTGAACTCCGAGGTGAGAACCTCATTGAGCAGCTTGATGACGTCGTTGTTGCCCTTCATGTGTCTTTCCTTCAAACGAGCATAGATACGCGCCAAGGATGTGGCAAACCCTATGCTTGAAGTTGAAAGGCGATATCAACTCACGAGCGACTGTGCGCTCGCATCGTCGTCTCGGCGCCGTTCTGCGATTCGATCAAACGATCGATGGCAGGACGACAGCCACCGCAGGCGCCACCGGCGCCGCACGCCTCACGCACCTCGTTTCCGCTGCGCGCGCCATCGGCGACGCATCGTCGGATCATGGTGTCGTTCACGGCATGGCAGTGGCAAACGAGCATGGCCTCTATATAGCTCCTAGAAGTTGAAAATCAAATTCAATATCGATAAAAATGAAATGCGGAGCAATTCCGAGGCCCAGGGCCCTATTCCGCGGCGTTTTCGGGTAGCTCGACGCTGCGGGTCAGCGAACCGACCTCCTGGTCGCCTGGGTCGAGCACGGACAGACCCGCCACCCGAAGAAGCTCGAGGTCGGCTTGATGGTCCGGGTTGCCGGTGGTGAGCAGCTTGTCCCCGAAGAAGATGCTGTTGGCGCCCGCCATGAAGCACAGGAGCTGTGCCTCTCGGTTGAGCTCGCTCCGGCCAGCCGACAATCGAACGCGTGCGCCGGGCATCACGATGCGCGCAACCGCACACATGCGAACGAGCTCGAGTGAGTCCACCGGATCCTGGTCCGCCAACGGGGTGCCTTCCACCCGAACGAGCGCGTTGATCGGCACACTCTCGGGCTGCGGTGAAAGATTCGCCAGCGTCACGAGCATCCCAACGCGATCGTGAATGCCCTCGCCCATTCCGATGATGCCACCTGCGCAAACCGAGATCCCGGCCTCGGCTACACGCTGAATCGTCTGAAGGCGGTCCTCATACGTGCGGGTCGTGATGATCTCGCCGTAAAAGTCTTCCGACGTGTCCAAGTTGTGGTTGTACGCGGTCAGCCCAGCTTCTTTCAGCTCCTGCGTTTGTTCGTCATCGAGCATGCCGAGGGTGACGCAAGCTTCGAGGCCAAGCTCGCGAACGCCTCGGACCATCTGCAGCACACGCTTGAACTGCTCGCTACCCTTCTTCGGGCTTCGCCACGCCGCGCCCATACAAAAGCGGCTCGCGCCCGCCTCCTTGGCTTGCCGGGCCTTTTCGAGCACATCGTCGACGTCCATGAGGCGCTCAGCCTCGACGCCGGTGTCATACCGGGCGCTTTGCGGACAGTACGCGCAGTCCTCCGGGCAGGCGCCAGTCTTGATCGAAAGAAGGGTGCACAGCTGGACTGCGTCGGGCGGTTGATGCTCTCGATGCACCTTCTGCGCGCGAAAAAGCAAGTCGGTCAGGGGGAGATCGTGAAGCTCACCGGCTTCTTCTCGGGTCCAATGGCGGGCTTCGGTCATCTGGGGCGACGTCTTAGCCTCTCCGCGCGTAGACACGCAAGGTGAGCCCCTTTCCCTCACCATGAGCGCCTTGAAAGCGTCGAAACCCCCGCGTAGGGTCCGGAAATCTTGTCCGAAGGCATCGACTCAGCCTTGGCCTCCGTGGCTCCCGTCGCACCCATCGAGCGCGCCCGATCGCTTCCCCTCACAGCGGTGCCCCCTCTGACGTGGATGGCCGCGGTCGGCTGTGCGGCCGATTTAGCCGTCAACCGCATCCTTCTTCGATCGTCGGCCGACACCTTGTCGCGCGACGCCTTCCTGCAACTCGATCGATGGGGCGCATTTTCACGAAACCTGGCGGTCGTGAGCGGGCTCGTCGCCCTGGCGTTTTGTTTGGTCGCATATGGCTCCCGCAAGAGCGGACTCCCTCTGTCGGCGCGTATCGGGATCATCGGTTTCGGTTGGGCGTTCGTCCCGATCGTCACGATGATGACCTTTCTCCCACTCGCGTGGACGCGCGTCGAGCACGTATTGGTCATCGTGGGGCTCGCCCACGCGCTGATTCTTCTTCTGATCCTGGCGGGCCTGCACTGGCGCTCGACCAAGGCGATCTCGAGTGCGCTCGCGCTATTGCTGGTCGCGTACGTCAGCGGGATCGTCTCATTGATCGTGACCCTCGTGGGAGGCCGAGCGCTTTGGGAGCATACCGAGCGGCTGGCCTTTGCCTTTCGGTGGTCGGGCGAGCTCGCCTACCTCGCCTTCCCGATGGCGGTGGGCTTCGCGGTTCGTATCCCGTGGCGCGAGGCCCGTGGCAAATGGACGCTCGTCCTCTCGACGCTCGCCGCAGCTGGAGTCGCAGCTGGGATGGTTGCCTGGCGGAATTCGGTCGGAGGCGATCTGACGAACCTGTTTTACGGTGCGTTCAGGCTCGACTTCCTGGCCGATCACAACGCGATCGGCTGGTACGCCATCCCGCTGGGCATCGGGTGGGCAGTCACCTGCGCCGCAACGCTGTCCAAAGATCCGGCACTACGACAAATGGGCGCCGCGCTCGTGTTGCTGTTGTGCACTGGCTACGCCCCACGCACCCCGAGCGCGTTGGTCATGTCGGTGCTTGCGGTTGCACTGGTGTCGCGCGTCGCGCTCGCATGTGCCCTACAGCGCAGAGCGGCACAGTAACGATCTATCGCGACCCGACTCAGCCGAGCTTCGCGACGGCTTCACCCATGCGCTTCAGGCCTTCGCGAATCGTGTCGTTCGAGGCGGCGTAGGAGATCCGCGCGAAACCCGGCGCGCCAAACGCCGTTCCGGGGACGACTGCACAGCGCGCCTCTTCGAGCAAGTAGCCCGCAACGTCGATGTCGGTTTCGAGCGTTTGGTCGCCCGCGCGCTTTCCGATGAGGCCCTGCACGCTCGCGAAGGCATAAAAGGCGCCCTCCGGTAGTCGGCAGGAGATCCCGTCGATCGCGTTCAACCCCTCGATGATGATGCTCCGGCGCTCCTCGAACGCTTTGCGCATCTCTTCCATGGGCTCCCAAGGGCCTCCGAGCGCAGCGATCGCGGCATACTGAGAAACCGCTGCCGGGTTGGTGGTCGCTTGACCCTGAATCTTGTCACACGCCTTCGCGACGTACTCCGGCCCGAGCATCCAGCCGATGCGCCAGCCGGTCATCGCAAATGTTTTGCTGACGCCGTCAACGATGATGATGCGATCACGAAGCTCGGGCGCGATCTCGAGGATCGACCTCTGCTCGAAGCCTCCATAGACCAGCTGGCCATAGATTTCGTCTACGATGATCCAGAAGTGGTGATCGGCGGCGACGTCGGCAAGCTCGCGAAGCTGTTCGCCGGAGTAGGCAGCGCCGGTGGGGTTCGACGGTGAGCACAGAAGTAGCGCTTTGGTCTTCGAGGTGATCGCCGAGCGCAGAGCGTCCGGCGTCATGCGGAAGCCCTCTTCTTCGGTGGTCTGGACGATCACCGGCGTCGCACCTGCGAGACGAACCTGCTCCGGGTAGCTCACCCAATACGGCGCCGGGATGAGGACCTCGTCGCCTTCGTCGTAAAGGGCCAACGCTAAGTTGAAGAGGGTGTGCTTCGCCCCAATCGACACGACGACGTCCGCTGGGTCGTGAGAGACACCCCCGCGTCGTTTCGCCGACATCTCGCAGATCGCCTGGCGGAGCTCGACGATGCCTCGCGCTGCCGTGTAACGAGTGGCGCCCGAATCGATGGCCTTCTTGGCCGCCTCGCGGATGTGGGCGGGCGTATCGAAGTCGGGCTCACCGACGCTAAAAGAAAGCACATCGATGCCCTGCGCCTTGAGCTCGCGTGCACGCTGGGCGACCGCGATCGTGGCTGAAGGTTTGACGGCACTGAGCCGTTGCGCGACTGGAATGCTCTCAGTCATGCCGCGCTCTTAACACCGAAGCCGGGGCGTATCAACGCTCCGCAGAGGGGTTCGACGCCAGGAAACGCAGATCCCGCTCCAGGTCGGCGATCCCATCGTTGTTGGCTCGGTAGTAGCCGCGCACCTGGGCCTTGTCGTCGACCAACACGAAGTGGTTGGCGTGCATGATCGCCTCGGTGCCGGGCTGGTCGTTCCCCTCGGCCAACCCAACCTTGAAGCCGTTCAAGACGACCTCGCGGATCGCTTGCTCCTCGCCGGTAACGAACCTCCAATTGGTTTCGGAGAGCTCGTTTTTGGTCATGTAGGCCTTGAGGACCTCGGGCGTATCGTTTCTCGGGTCGACGCTCACCGATAGAAATTGCGCGTTCGGGACGTCTGAAAGCCGAGTCTGGAGGCCCTGCATGTGGGCGGTGAGCCTCGGACAGGTCGAGCGGCAGTGGGTGAAAATGAAGTCCGCCACCGAGAGGCCCCCTTCGAGCGCCTCACGCTCGAAGGCCTGGCCGTTTTGATCGACGAGGGAGAACTCGGGGAGCTGGCTGAGCACGGGTGGCGGCTCGGCCTTCTTGGAGCACCCGAGGGTCAGCAGGGAGAGGACGAGGAACAGTGTAAAAGTTTTAAAGCGCATCGATGATGAGGGCCGTGAAGAGCACGGTGAGGTAGATGAGGGAGGCGACGAAGAGCTTCTTCGCCCAAACCTTGGCATCTGGCGCCCGAAACCCGCGGAGCGACTCTCCGAAGAACAGGCCGCCCGCCACCACGGCGGTGACCAGATAGATCACCCCAGCCGGGCCGTACGGAACCAGCAGGATCGAAACCGCCCAGAGGGTAAGGCTGTAGGCGGCGGCCTGGACCTTGGCCGACTGGAGGCCCCGAACCGAAGGCAACACCTTGAGACCGGCCCGCTCGTATTCCTCCTGTCGAAAGATCGAAATCGCGATGAAGTGGGGGATCTGCCAGAAGAAGAGGATCCCGAACAGGACGAGCCCGGGAGCCTCGATCGTGCCGGTCACCGCGGTCCAACCCATCAAGGGCGGCAGCGCGCCCGGAACGGCGCCTACGAAGAGCGCCGCGGGGGTCCATTGCTTCATCGGCGTGTAGATCGCGACGTAGCTAAGCAATGCGATGAGACCGAGCAAACCCGTCATCGGGTTCACGGCGACCCACAGCACGGGAACCGAGAAGATCCCCATGCCGACGCCGAGCAGCAACGCCCACACGGGCTCGAGCCGCCCGTCGGGGAGCGGGCGATTCGCGGTCCGGGCCATCAACCGGTCGCTGTCACGCTCGAGGTAGCAATTGAGTGTGTTGGCCGCGCCGACGACCATCCCGGTCGTGACGAGCATGACGGTCATCGACAGCAGGTCGAGCGAGCCCGGGGCGAGCCACATGCCGCCTGCGACGGTCACGAGGACCATGAGTGTGATGCGGGGCTTGGTGAGCGCGATGAGATCGCGCACCGTCAGCATCATGGTGGCTGGTCGAATCGCAGCGGTCATGGCGGTTCCCGGTGTAGGATCGGCTCAGCAAGCGGTCAAGAGCCTGGCCCGAATGAGGCCCAAAGCGCGATCACACCTGCCACGGCGAGGACGACTCCTACCCCGAAAACGAGCCATGACGCCTTGGAACGTAGCGGGGCTCCCAGCAACCGGACCGGGGCGGCCGGCTCGAACGAGCTCACCATGGGACCCGTGGGAATCGGGGTCGGCAGGCTGACCGGCCCAAGCGCCTCCCGGCTTTTGCGAGGTTGAAGCACCGCCTCGAGGGCAAACGCAAACTCGGCTGCGGACGCGTATCGCTCCTCGGGATCCTTGGCGAGCACCTTCATGACCACCTCCTCGAGGCCTCGGGGGAAGGAGGCCTCGGGGTGACGCTCGGGCAGCGGAATCGGGGTCGCGTTGACGTGGAGCTGGATGTATTCGAGCGGCTGCTTGGCATCAAAGGGGAGTTTGCCCGTCAAGAGCTCGTACAAGATGACCCCGAGCGAGTAGATGTCAGAGCGGGCGTCGAGCGTCTTGCCGTGGGCTTGTTCCGGGCTCATGAACTCGGGCGTTCCGAAGACCATCCCCTGCTGCGTGAGCACCATCGAGCCGGGGCGCATTTGCCGCTCGGTCACCTTGGCAAGACCGAAGTCGAGGACTTTGGGGAAGTCGCGAATGCCCCCCTGCGTCGTGACGAAAACGTTCTCCGGCTTGAGGTCGCGGTGGACGATGCCTGCCTGATGCGCTTCTTCGAGCGCACCGCATACCTGCACCATGATCCGGATCGCACGCTCCGGCGCCATCGCACCCTCGGCACGGACCATCTGGGCGAGGTTCTGGCCGACCAAGTGCTCCATTACGAAGTAGCACGCGCCGTCATCCAACTGACCGTATAAGAAGACACGAGCGGTGTTCGGATGCGAGAGCTGACTCATCGCACGCGCCTCCCGTCGGAATCGAGATACGAGGTCGCTACGCGAAAGATATCGAGAGTGGAGAATCTTGATGGCGACGAACCGGTTCATGTCCGGTTGCTCGGCGCGATAGACGGCGCCCATCCCGCCTTTCCCTATCTTCTCCACAATGCGGAACTGGCCAGCGACCTCTTTGCCCAGATACGAATCGCTCACGGGGTCAGGTTAGCACCCGAGATGGAGGGCTGTGAGGAAAGTGCAAGCATGACGAGCGCAATCCATATCGCATCGGCGATGAGGAGATGGGTGAGCTGAAGCCACACGGGCGCCAACAGCGCGACATTTACGAAACCCACTGCTATTTGGATCAGCGCCAGCGCTCCGAGCCCAAGGGTTGAGGATCGATTCCGGGAGCCCGACTCATCTCGCAGGAGCATGCCCACGAGCCAAATGAGATACCCCGAGCCCAGAATGGCGATGATGGGGTGCCACAATCGTAGTCGGAGGAAGATGTGTGACGTGGGCGAAAGATCCTGCCGAAGGGCTTCGGCTAGGCTCGCCGCGGGAAACAGGGTGTCTCCAAGCGCGGCGACCGCCCCACTCACCCCGGCGAGGAGGAGCAACGCGGCGGCCCCTCCGAAGAGCCGGCGAGTCCGCGAGTCGCGAGGCCACCTGGCGCCCGAGTCGCGCCAAGCGCTGAAGGCCATCCAGGTCAGCACCGCCAGAAGGAG
>JAPUKT010000342.1 GCA_027295555.1 Deltaproteobacteria bacterium | reverse complement strand
GCCTCGAGGACGGTCGGTTTTTCACCGAAGCGCTCAACGAGATCAAAATGATGCTCAAGCCCGGCGGCGTTGTCGGAGTTGTTCAGCACCGCGCGGCGGAGAGCGCTGATGACGGCTGGGCCAACGGCGACAATGGCTATGTCAAACAATCTCGGATCATTTCAGTTTTTGAAAGCGCCGGATTTGAACTCGTCGAGACAAGCGAGATCAACGTCAACGCACGGGATCAGCCGACGCAAGAAGAATATGTTTGGCGTTTGCCGCCGACCCTGGACACAAAACACGAAGATGAAGAATTGCGCGCTGAAATGGAAGCGATCGGCGAATCCGACCGGATGACGTTGAAATTCCGCAAGCCGGAGTGAGCTCCCTCGGTAGCTTTACACTTCCTCCACATTTTGTAAAATCCACGCGCGTACCCGCTCGCTCGGACGGGCGGTAAAGATGAACGGAGGTCGGCGTGCAACTGGATGTCAACGGACGAAAGCGGGAGATCGCGGTACCCGAGGACACACCCCTGCTTTGGGTCCTGCGTGACGAGCTTCAGTTGTTGGGAACCAAATTCGGTTGCGGGATCGCGCAATGCGGGGCCTGCACGGTACACGTCGACGGCCGTCCTGTTCGCTCCTGTGTGACGAAGGTAGGCACTCTCGGTGCGGCTAAGATCACAACCATCGAAGGGCTCGCCGGGCGTGTTCCCGAAGCCGTCCAGAATGCCTGGCGCGAAATCGATGTCCCCCAATGCGGTTACTGTCAGTCGGGCCAGGTGATGTCGGCCGTTGCGTTGCTGACGAAGAACGCGAAGCCCACCGAGGCCGACGTCGAATCGGCGATGCGGGGTAACGTCTGTCGCTGTGCCACCTATCAGCGCATTCGTACCGCGATCCTGAACGCTTCTGAAGCGATGGGGGATTGAGGGATGTCCGAAAACCGATTCGACTCCGGGATCTCTCGCCGGAATTTCTTGCAAAGCACCGCAGGGGCGGGCGCGGGGCTCATTCTGGGACTTCATCTTCCGATCAGGTCCGTCCACGCGGCTAGCGCTGAAGCGACTGCCGATCTCTTTTCGCCCAATGCCTTCATCCGCATTACGCCTGACGACCTCGTGACCGTGATCGTGAAGCACATCGAGTTTGGGCAGGGTCCGCTCACCGGATTGGCGACCCTCGTCGCCGAAGAGCTCGATGCAGACTGGGCCCAGGTGCGCGGCGAACTCGCTCCCGCCGACGTCAAGTTGTACGCACACACCTTCGGGCCCGTGCAGTTCACCGGGGGCTCGACCGCGATCGCGAATTCCTTCATGCAGATGCGAAAGGCCGGTGCGACGGCGCGCGCAATGTTGGTCGAGGCTGCCGCGGCGGAGTGGGGCGTAGCCGCCGCCTCGATTGGGGTCGAGCGAGGTCGCGTCCACGAGCTCACAGGAAGCCGGTCGAAACGTTTCGGCGAGCTCGTCGCGGCCGCTGCGAAGCTGACGCCTCCGACAGAGGTCAATCTCAAGAAACCCGAAGACTTCAAATTGATCGGCACTCATGTTCCCAAGCTCGACACACCCGCCAAGACCAACGGCGAAGCGGTCTACACGATCGATATCCAGCGGCCCGGTTTGCTCACCACGCTGATCGCGCATCCACCGCGCTTCGGAGGCCGGGTCGAGAAGCTCGACGACACACGCGCACGCGAAATCGAGGGTGTCGAAGACGTGCAGATTCTGCCCGAAGGCGTGGCGGTCTACGCGCGCGGTTATTGGGCGGCGAAGAAGGCACGGGATCTGCTCGAGATCGAATGGGATGAAGCCAAAGCAGAAACCCGCGACAGTGGGGCGCTGATCGCGGACTACCAGGAGCTCGCCCGGAAGCCTGGCCTACCTGCCAGTCGCCGCGGCGATCCGGGAGCCGCTCTGGCGGGTGCCCAGACGGTGATCGAGTCCGAGTACGTGTTTCCCTTCCTCGCCCACGCTCCGATGGAGCCCCTCGATTGCGTGATCGAAAAACAGGGTGATGGCTACGAAGTCTGGATGGGGGCCCAGAGCGCAAGTCGCGACCGCGCCGCGCTCGCCCAAGAATTCGGCGTCGACACGGAGAAGGTCAAGCTCAACATTCAGCTGGCCGGGGGAAGTTTCGGACGTCGCGCTCAACACAAGAGCGAGTTCGCGCGCGAGGCCGCCCACGCGCTCCAGGCAATTGGGGGACGAGCACCCATCAAGCTGCTCTGGTCGCGCGAAGACGACATTCGGGGAGGATACTATCGGCCGATTTACGTCCATCGTCTCAAGGGCGGGCTCGACGCCGACGGAAATATCGTTGCCTGGCAACAAGTCGTGGTGGGGCAGTCGGTTCAGAAGGGCGGCTCTCTCGAGTCGATGTTCGTCAAGAATGGTGTCGACCTGACGTCGGTCGAAGGAGCGGCGAACCTGAGCTACGCGGTGCCCAACCTGGATGTAAGTCTGCACAGTCCGGAGCTCGGCGTACCGGTTCTGTGGTGGAGGAGCGTCGGCCACACCCATACCGGCTACACCTCCGAGACCTTCATCGACGAGCTGCTCACAGCGGGCGGGCGCGATCCCGTCGCTGGCCGACTCGCCCTGCTCGCAGAGCATCCGAGACATCGCGGGGTTCTCACGGCTGCGGCCGAGATGGCGAACTGGGGGAGCGAACCCCCTGCCGGTCGAGCGCGCGGCGTCGCGGTGCACGAATCCTTCGGGTCCTACGTGGCTCAAGTCGCAGAGGTGAGTCGCGGCGCCGACGGGTCGCCGAAGGTCGAACGCGTATGGTGCGCGGTCGATTGCGGCCTCGCGATCAATCCCGACATCGTAAAAGCCCAGATGGAGGGAGGGATCGGCTTCGGACTCGGCGCGGCCCTGCAGGGCGAAATTTCCCTGGCGAGGGGGAAGGTGGTGCAGTCGAACTTTCACGACTACCGGCCGATTCGAATCGACGACATGCCACAGGTCGAAGTCCGCGTGCTTGCGTCGGCCGAGCGGCCGAGCGGTGTCGGGGAACCGGGCGGTCCGCCGATCGCACCCGCGGTTTCCAACGCCTGGGCGGCGCTCACGGGCAACCGCTTCCGCAGGTTGCCGTTTCGCCGCCAAAGCGCCTAACGCGCGGCGAACTCCCGCTGTTCTCCGCGCACCCAATGGCCGATGGCGACTCGACAAACGACTCGACAACCGACGCCATCCTCGAGGCCGCGCTCGGCACTTTTGGAGCCAAGGGTTTCAAGGCGACCTCGCTGAGCCAGGTCGC
>JAPUKT010000341.1 GCA_027295555.1 Deltaproteobacteria bacterium | reverse complement strand
AGCGCCATCGGTACCAGAAACAGCGTCACCAGTACGATCGAATCCAGGAATCGCTCTACCACCAAACTTCCGACGGAGCCCGATAGGGTGACGGGTTCGACTCGAGTCAGCGCGAACGCCCGCGCAAGCTCACCCACACGTGCGGGAATGAGGTTGTTGATCGCGAAACCGATACTGATCCCTGCGAACCGGGATCGAAGCGCCGTATCGGGCTTGATCGGATGGAGCAGGACCTTCCAACGCAGCGCTCGAATGAAGTATCCCGCCGTACCGACGAACACTGAAGCCAGAAAATACCACGGGTTCGCCTGGGAGATCTGAGCAATAACCTCGGCCGGATCTACACCCCGAAGCACGAACCAAATGAAGACCCCGCTGACTCCGATGCCAAGAGCGAACTTCCAAGCCATCTTCAAAAGGCTACGACCCCACTCCTCGCCTCACGGATGAGAACACCCATCTCGCGTACCGCACGCTCCATCCCGACGAGGACGGCCCGTGAGACGATGGAGTGCCCGATGTTCAGCTCCTCGATCGGGGCGATCGCAGCGACGGGAGTGACGTTCTCGTAGGTGAGACCATGGCCCGCGTGGACGGCCAGACCCAAGCCAACGGCGGTTTGGGCCGCGGCACAAAGCCGAGCCAATTGAGTGTCCCGCTCTTCCTGGTCCGCCGCGTTGGCGTACTCTCCGGTGTGCAACTCGACGGCCGTGACCCCGAGATCCGCCGATAGTTCGAGCATTTTTTCGTCGGGATCGACAAAGAGCGAGGTCCGTATCCCAGCCGATGAGAGTCGATCTACAGCTTCGCCCGTGGCCTCGAGCACCCCTTGCTCGCCAAGCGCCAACCCTCCCTCGGTCGTCACCTCCTCCCGACGCTCCGGAACCAGAGTGGCCTGCATGGGCCTCAAATCGCAGGCTATATCGAGAACGTCCGTGGCTGCGGCGAGTTCGAGGTTCACGCCTGTCCGAACCGTATCCATCAGAAGACGGACGTCGCGCTCACTCACATGCCTGCGATCCTCACGAAGGTGGACGGTGATGCCATCCGCACCGGCCAGCTCCACGAGCATTGCGGCGCGCACGGGGTCGGGCTCGTCGGTCCGCCTCGCCTCACGGACGGTCGCGACGTGATCGACATTGACGTAAAACCTCATCCCCCACCTCGAGAGGCCTGATGGGCCTGGAGCAGGTTCCTTGCAGACTAAACCAGCTAGAAGGTAATTGGATCCGAGCACTCTCGTCGTGTGCTCGACAAGCTGTATGCCTTCACAGCCTTCCGCGAAGGCAGCGGTCGGTACGGGCCGAACGTCGTGCCTTCACGCAGGAAGCTCATGGTCACGAGCCAACTCGACACCCTGCTGTTTAAGAAGGCGGCCAGCGAAGGACAGCGGTACACGTATCTCAAGCTCGAGAACATCGCCGTGTTGAGATTGGTTGAGCACCTCACCCTCCCGGTACAGCATCGCCAAAGTCTGGCCATCATGCGCACCAATCCGCACCGAGAGGTGGCGAAGCCCGGCTCGAATCCGGGCTTTGAACAGGGCCCGGATCGGCTCGAATGTGTCCGGTCGCAGCGCGGACAAGAAAACCGCAGGCGTGGTGTCGAACGACCGTACGCGCCTGCTCAGTGCCTCCTCTTCCTCGTGGGTCAGCCGATCTATTTTGTTGAAGACCAGGATCTGAGGGCGGTCCCCCAGATCGAGGTCGTCGAGAACATCTTCGACCACGCTCTTTTGTTCTTCCCAGCCCGGGTATGCCGCATCGATGACGTGAGCCAGAAGATCCGCTTCCCGAGCCTCCTCGAGCGTCGAGCGGAACGACGCGACGAGGTGATGTGGCAGCTTCCGAATGAAACCGACCGTGTCCGTAACAAGGGCTTCGAGCCCCTCGCCCAGATCCACCGAACGTGTTGTGGAATCGAGCGTGGCGAAGAGGCGATCCTCGACGAAAAGATCCGAATCGGAAAGCGCGCGCAGCAGCGACGATTTCCCCGCATTCGTATATCCGACGAGGGCCACTCGGAACTTTCCCTCCCTCGACTGCCGCTGGACGGCTCGGGCTTGGGTCACGTCTTCGAGCTTTTTCCGGAGCTCGGCGATTCTACGACCGATCAACCGCCGATCCGATTCGAGCTGGGTTTCTCCCGGTCCTCGCAGGCCCACCCCACCGCGGATCCGCGAGAGGTGGGTCCACATTCGCTTCAGCCTCGGAAGCAGGTATTGGAGTTGCGCCAACTCGACCTGCATCTTGGCTTCGCCGGTGCGGGCACGCGTGGCAAAGATGTCGAGAATAAGCTCGGCGCGGTCCAGGACTCGAACACCGATTTGGTCCTCGAGGGCTTTCCCCTGAGCAGGTGTGAGCTCGTCGTCGAAGATGGCTAGGTCCGCGTCGGAGGCAGCCACGCTCTCCCGAAGCTCCTCCACCTTGCCCTTTCCGATGTAGAAGCGGGGATGAGGGGCATCGATCCGTTGGCGGACCACGGCGACGACCTGTCCACCGGCGGTGTCGGTCAACCGAGTCAACTCCTCGAGATGTTCCTGAGCGATGCTCTCCTTGAGTGTTTTCAGGGGCGCCCCAACGAGTACGGCCCGATCTACGGTCACACGGTTGTCGATCAGCTGGGTCGGAATGTCGCCTCCTAAGACTCTGGGGGGGAGTCGACAAGGAAGCCGGCCTTGCGGGCCAGCGCTTCGAGATCTTGCCGGTTGTTCACCTCGGGACGGTCGAGAACCTCTTCCAAGAGGTACCGCAGAATTTCGCCGAACTGCGGCCCGGGCGGGAGGC
>JAPUKT010000340.1 GCA_027295555.1 Deltaproteobacteria bacterium | reverse complement strand
TTTGCCCGGACGGTCACAAACCGCACCCACTGCTCGGCTGCGACGGGCCACCGCCAAAGACGCCGGTTGGTGATGAATGACGGCGAAATTTCACGATTTGTCCGAAGATTCGTGAGACATCGCACCCTTTCCTTGCTAACTGTTAGTCAGCGACTGACTAAGGGTCAGGTTGGCGCTAGGGAGGGGTCGTGGCGGTTGCTGAGCGGCGAGAGCGAGAGCGAGCAGCGCGACGGGAGGCGATTCTCGACGCGGCGCAGGAGCTGACGGCGGAGGTCGGGTATCAGGCTCTCCGGATGGACGCGGTCGCCGAGGCGGCCGAGCTCAGCAAAGGGACGCTCTACCTCTACTTCGCGAACAAGGAAGCGCTCTGCGCGGGGGTGGCCACGCGGCTGATCGACCTGCTCCTTCCACTCCTCGAGAAGAACCTCGCGAAGGCGAGCTCCGGTCTCGACGCGGTACGGCAAGTGCTCCAAACGTACTGCGAGTTCACGCGCGATCACCCGCACCATTTCCGTTTCGCCCTGACTTGGCTCAGCGCGGGGGAGCGGCTTGATGACTCTAGCGAAGCGTTTCAGCTCTATCGAGACCGAGTGGGCAGCGTGCTCCAGCATGCGGTGGCCGCGATCGAGCGCGGCCAAGCAGACGGCAGCGTCCGCTCCGACATCGACCCGCTTCCGCAAGCGCTTCAGCTATGGTCGAGCATGCTGGGTGTGATTCTGATCGACCTCAACAAGGAAAGTATTTCACAAAGAATTCCCGTCCCCGTGGACTTGGACCAGATCGTGAACCTACACATCGACACAATGGCAAGGGCGCTCGCTGGAAAGGAGCTATCTTGATGCCCCGCAAGATACTCGTCGTGCTGATCGCCGTCTCGGCGTCCGGCTGCAACTACGAGAAAGAAACCGACATCCCCGCCCCCGTGGCGGTTCCCGAGACCTTTACCGAGGGCGACGAACAGCCGCCTCCCCCGAAGAGCGACGTCGAACAGATTCGCGATGCGCGATGGTGGCGACATATGGGCGACCCGACTTTGAGCGCTTTGATCGAGGAGGCCCTGCGGCGGAACCGAACCGTGCGCGCGGGTTGGGCTAGGGTCCGACAGTCCAAGTACCTCGCCAACCAAGTGCGCGCCGCGAGGATGCCGCAGATCGGTGTCGCTGGGGACTTCGCCGCGGGCAAGAATCTTCTCTCCTTCGGCGAGGTTCGCGCCCTCTCCGCCACGGGTTCCCTGCCGGTCTCATACGAGGTGGACCTGTTTGCGCGACGCGCACGCGAGCATCAAGGCGCCAAGCTCGACGCAATAGCGGCGCGTTTCGATCAGGACGCGCTGGCGATTTCGATATCCGCGGAGGTCGCCGAGGCGTGGTTCGATGCGATCAACGCCCGCATCGAAGTCGAAGTAGTCGCACAACAGCTCGACACCGATTTGCGGTTCCTCGAGCTGGTCGAGCTTCGCTATCGGGAGGGGTTGAACTCTGCGGTCGACGTGCACCAGCAGCGTCAACGAGTGGCGGGCCAGCGCGCGCTTCTCGCGCTGTCCGAAGCCCGAATCGACCTCACCGACCAACGGCTCTCGGTGTTGTTGGGAGAAGCGCCCGGGCGACGCTTTCCAGTAGAGAATAAGACCCTTCCCGACATCGGCCCGACCCCGGATGTGCAGGTGCCGGCGACCCTCTTGCAGGCGCGTCCCGACATTCGAGCGGCGCGCACCCGCGTCGAAGCCGAGGATCGCCGGGTGGCGGCCGCCGTCGGCGCACGGCTCCCCGTAATTACGATCGACTTCACCCCCGCGTACACCTGGCTCCAATCGGAGATCACCGGCGCGGGCACCGATGCCATGCAATTCCCGACAACAACGGCAAAGGGCGTAACCTGGAACGCCGGAGCCCACTTCTCGGTTCCGCTGTTCGACGGGATCCTCGGTTGGTCGCAGATCAAAACCCAACGCGCCGTCCTAGGCGAGCTGTTGGAACGGTACGCGGAGAGCATCCTCAATGGCTTGGTGGAGGTCGAAAGCGCGCTCGTCCTCGAGCGCCAGGAACGGCTCCGCATCCAGTACCTCGAAGACGAGTTTCGCTTGGCTGGGATTACACTCGAGGCCACGCGGGATCGCTACCGGGCTGGGCTAAGTGATTTCTTGCCGGTCCTCACGGCGCTTGCCACACGCCAGATCTCGGAGCTGCAGCTCGTGGCGTCGAGGCGGCAGCTCGTCTCGTACCGCGTGCAGCTCTACCGAGCCCTGGGCGGCGCATGGCCCGAAGAATTTGGAGAGCCAGAGGATGAGTAAACGCACCGAACGTCGCTTGAAATGGGCTCTTTCGATCGGGGTGATGTTCCTCGCGATCGGAGGCGCATTTGCCCTGGTGGCGACCAAAGAAGAGCCCCCACGGGTCGAGAAGCCCCTCGAAGGGACCTTGGTCGAGGTGATCGTGGTCCAGGGCAACCGCCACGAGGTCGACCTTCATGCCAAGGGCACGGTCGTTCCCGCCCGGGAGATCATCCTTCAGTCCGAGCTTGGCGGCCGTGTGATTTGGCAGAGCTCCGAGCTCGTCCCGGGGGGCCGGTTCGAGGAGGGACAGCCCATTGTCAAAATCGACCCGCGCGACTACCAGCTGGCGGTCGAGTCTTTTCGCTCTCAGGTCAATCGCGCCAAGCTCGACCTCCGGCTCGAGGCACGACGCGGCGATGTCGCGAAACGGGAATGGAACTCGTTTGGCGACATCGACGCCAGCGCGGATCAGAGGGCCTTGGCGCAGCGCGAGCCTCAGCTCGAAGCTAGCAAGCTCGCGCTCAAGGCTGCCCAAAGCGTGCTCAAGAAAGCCGAGCTCGACCTGGCCCGCACGACGCTTCGGGCACCGTTCAACGCGATGGTCGTCACCGAGAACGTCGACACCGGCCAGTTGATCGCCCCTCAGACGGCGGTCGCCCGTCTCGTCGGCACCGATGAATACCATGTCCGAGTCTCGGTCCCCGTCGCTTCCTTGAGGACGATGCAGGCCCGAACGGAGGACAGCCCTGGTTCCAAGGTCGATGTCGTCCAGCGTGTCGGCCAGGAAACGATCGAACGTAAGGGCGAGGTGATTCGACAACTTCCCGACCTCGATCCCGGAGGTGCGATGGCCCGTGTGTTGGTGAGCATCGAGAATCCCCTCGGCGACGCCAAAGACCTGCCGCTGTTACTCGGCTCGTTCGTCGACGTCACAGTGGCGGCGGCCCCGATCGAGAACGCGGTCCGAGTGCCTCGCGGCGCGCTTCACCACGGCCAGAACGTGTACGTCATGAACGACGATGACCTGCTCGAGATCCGAACGGTGCACATCGCGTGGACCCAGCCCGATGCGGTCCTGGTCACCGACGGGCTCGAGCCCAATGAACGGGTGGTCGTCAGCCGCATCCCCACGCCGATCCCCAACATGCCCCTCCGAACCGCACGAGACGCTCCCGCCGCCGCAGCCACCCCATGAGCGACTCACCCGAATTCGATCCGGACAAAGAGCGCGGGCCCATCGCCTGGATGGCGAAGAACGTCGTCGCTTCGAACGTCCTAATGCTGGTCTTGATCGTGGGCGGCCTGGTCACCCTGGCGTCCGGCATCAAGCAAGAGGTGTTTCCCGAAGTCGAGTTGGACATCGTCTCGATCCAGGTCAGCTATCCTGGCGCCAGCCCTGCGGAGGTCGAGCAGGCGATCATCCTTGCGGTCGAAGAGGCGGTCCGTGGCATCGATGGCGTCAAGAAGGTCAGCTCGACGGCGATGGAAGGCCTAGCGGCGACCCACGTCGAGCTTCTCTTGGGCACGGACAAGGACCGCGCACTCAACGACCTCAAGAGCGCGATCGACCGAATTACCTCGTTCCCGCAAGACGCGGAGCGTCCCACCGTCAGCATGATTTCCAACCGGCAGCAGGTCATCTCGCTGGTGCTCTACGGAGACGTCGACGAGGCGACTCTGCGCGCCGTCGCCGAAAACAGCCGGCGGGAGCTACTTCGAGATGAGCGCATCACCTACGTCGAGCTCTCCGGCATTCGGCCCCTCGAAATCAGCATCGAGGTCCCGCAGGCGCAGCTACGAAAGTATGGCCTGACCCTGGACGAGATCGCCGTGCGGATACGGGCCGCATCGGTCGAGCTTCCTGGCGGGGGCGTGAAGACCGCCGCGGGAGAGGTCCTGCTTCGAACGACCGAGCGGCGCGATCGTGGCGAGGATTTTGGCGACATCATCTTGCTGAGCCAGCCAGACGGCTCCCAGGTGCGCGTTCGCGACGTCGCCACCGTGAGAGACGGTTTCCAAGAGAACGACAAGGAAGCCACCTTCAACGGTAAACGCGCCGCGATGATCAACGTCTTTCGCGTCGGAAACGAAACCCCTTTGACCGTCGCGGCCGCTGGCAAGGAATACGTTCAAAAGCTGCAGGAGACGTTGCCCGAGGGCCTCTATGCCGCTCCCTGGTTCGATACGTCCGAGATGTACGAGCAACGCATCTCGCTGTTGATGAACAATGCCCGCATCGGTCTCCTACTCGTCCTGCTGACGCTCGGCCTCTTCCTAGAAGGACGCCTCGCATGTTGGGTGACGCTCGGCATTCCGATTTCGTTCGCAGGCTCCCTATTGTTCTTCCCGGTCACCAACATCTCCCTCAACATGATCTCGCTCTTCGCATTCATCATCACGTTGGGCATGGTGGTCGATGACGCGATCGTCGTCGGCGAGGCTATTTACAAGCTGCGAATTGACGGAAAGGGGCGCCTCGAGGCTGCCATTGAGGGGGTGAAGGAAGTTGCTCAGCCCGTCATCTTCGCGATTCTGACGAGCTGCGTCGCGTTTACACCGATGCTCATGGTGCCCGGACCGATGGGCAAGTTCTTCCGGGTCGTGCCGATCGTGGTCATCGCGGTCCTGATGATCTCGCTGGTCGAGTCGCTGTTGATTCTACCCGCTCACCTGGCGCATCCGATGCCCTGGTGGTTGCGGGTCATCCTTTCGCCGTACCTGTGGGTGATGCGCCTGGTCAGCAAGCTCGACATGGCGCACCGGCTGCAACGGTTCATTCAAGAGATCTACGTGCCGTTTCTCAAGAAGGCTCTCAAGTGGAGGTACTTCACGATCACGGCGGGCGTCGCGATCCTACTCTTCACGGTAGGTTACGTCGCGGGGCGGATCCCGTTCACCTTCCTTCCGAAGGTGGAGGGCGACCTGATCACCGCACATCTCAAGATGCCTGTCGGCACGCCGGCCGCCGAGACCGAGCGGATCGCCGACCGGATCGGTGCCACAGCCCAGTCGATCATGGACGAGGAGGACGCGAAATCCGACGGTTCCTCCATCTCCCGTGGACTCTACGAAGAAGTCGGTGCCCTCAGCATGGTCGAAGCCGCCCCAGACGTGCTCAGTAGAGAGGGCAGCCACCTCGCGACGGTCATGGTGTATCTGAACGATGCCGGCTCGCGCGACCTGACCACGCAGCAGTTCGTACAGCGGTGGCGCGATGAAATCGGCGAGATCCCCGGCGCCGAATCGCTCGTCTTCTCCTACCAGGTGGCCGTGCAGCCGGGCAGCCCGATCGACATTCAGCTCATCCACGACGACGTGCCCACTCTCGAGGCCGCGGCGGAGCGGTTGGCCTCGGAGATCGCCTCCTATAGTGGCCTTCGCGATATCGATAGCGGCGTCACGAAGGGTAAGGAGCAACTCGACTTCCGCCTCACCGATCAGGCAGTCGCGCAAGGGCTCACGGAATTCGAGCTGGCCCGTCAGGTTCGCGCCGCGTTCTTCGGCGCTGAAGCCGTGCGCCAGCAGCGCGGCCGCGACGAGGTGCGTGCCTACGTCAGGCTCCCTCTCGAAGAACGCCAGTCCCTCTACAACGTGGAAGAGCTGGTCATCCGGACTCCGAGCGGTGGTGAGATGCCACTTGCCCAGGCTGCCATCATCAAGCGCGGGCAGGCGTACACGGCGATCAATCGCACCGACGGCCGCCGAAACATCAGCGTGACCGCCGACATCGCGGACGAGGGCTCGAACGCCAACGAGATCATCGCCCAGATCCTTCAGCGAGAGCTTCCTCAATTGCTCGCGGACTTCCCAGGCCTAGAGTACAGCCTCGGCGGTGAGCAGGAGCGTCAAGCCGAGACCATGAGCGCGCTCGGGCTTGGCTTCGTCTTGGCTATGATCGTGATGTTCGCGATGCTCGCGGTAGTGTTCCGCAGCTACTCTCAGCCGTTGCTGGTGATGTCGGCCATTCCGTTCGGGATGGTGGGCGCCGTGTGGGGCCACGTGCTCATGGGCTTCAGCTTGAGCCTCATGAGCATGATGGGGCTCGTCGCGCTTTCCGGCGTCGTCGTGAACGATTCGCTGATCCTGATCGTCTCGGTCAACCGGTACCGCGAAGAAGGCATGAGCATGTGGGACGCCATCATTGCGGGTGGCGCGCGCCGGTTCCGCCCCATCCTGTTGACCTCCCTGACGACGTTTTTCGGGCTGGCCCCGATGATCTTGGAGACGTCCGTGCAGGCGCGGTTCCTGGTCCCGATGGCCGTCTCGCTTGGTTTTGGGGTGTTGGCGGCAACGTTCATCATGCTGCTGATCGTGCCCTGCAGCTACATCATCCTCGAAGACGCGCGCCGAACCATGAGCAACTTCTTCGCAAGATTCCGGGGTCGTCCGACGGTCCCGCCACCGCCTCCCTCGGGTCCCGCGGACGCCGACATCGAGGTCCTCGTCGCGGAGTGACCGCGCCGCGGCCCCCTTATCGCCTAGACGGCCTGCGGCCCCAGTTTGTCCCGCCCCACCGCCCCCACACTATCGCCTAGGAAGCCTTAGCGAACGTCCAGGACCCCGTGACGGCCTGGTTGCGGTTCAGCTCGACGGGACGCCTCATGAGGCCAAGGGCCCCAGCGGTGGCGTGCATCCCAACCCAACGCGCCAGGTTGCGGTACGCCTGAATCTTCTGCGAGCCGCGATTCGAGCTTCGTGCGTGATCGCGTGCAATCTCGAAGACCTCGAGGTAACGCGTGACGCAAGCGTCGGGATCGGAGCGGTCCTTCGCGTTGCGGACGGCAAGCCCCGACATCCGACGGCGGAGCGTCGGCTTGGTGAGCAACAGCTCGAGGTGGCCCGCGTACTGGCGGTCGGCTTCCTCGTCGGTGGGATCCACCAAGAAGCCGTCCTCGCCGTCGGTCACTTGGCCGGCCACCCCCTTGCCATCGTCCATGGCGACGACGGGGAGCCCGCACCAGAGCGCCTCGCTGACCACCTGACCGTAGGTCTCAGAAAGCGATGTATAGACGAAGAGGTCGGCGTGGCGATACCACGCGGGCATCTGCGCGAGGCCCTGCTCGCCGACGAAATGGGTGCTCTGCTCGACGCCGAGATCTTTCGCAAGGTCCTTCAAGGCCTCGTGCTCGGGGCCGTCGCCGACCATCGTCAGGGTCGCGCCTTCAACGCGCGGGTGAACGTACTTGGCAAAGAGGCGGATCAAGCGGTCGACCTGCTTTTCGCGTGCGTGACGGCATACGACCAGGAGCCGAGCTCCGGGCGCTGCCTCGCGCGGGAAGGGATCTTCCTGACCCGTCTTATCGAAGATACGCCTCTCGATGGCGCGCGGAATCACGTGGATCGGAACCTCGACGCCGCGGTCCTCCCAGTACCTCTTCAGGCCGGGGCTCAAGCATACGAGAGCGTCCCCCACGTTGTACGCATCGGTCGTGTTTTCCTCGACCCATGGAACCACGCGCTGGGAGAACAGCCTGTTGACCGAAGGTACGTGATTGAGCGAGTCGGGAAGCACCACGTTGTACACGCTTGGCATGTGCACGGTGTTCACCGACACCAGCGGCACACCGTGCTGCTGACGGAGCCAGCCGCCCGCGTAGAGCAAGCCGCTCGGGCTTTGAACGAGCAGCATGTCGAAGTTCGCTTCACCCAAGGTCTCGAGGGACGACCGCGACGGCATCGCGAGGTAGACACCGGGATGGTTGCGGAGCGGGATGCTCGGAAGCGAAATGTGACGAGGCGGAAGCTCGCTCGGCTTGGCGTTCGGGTCGTCGGGACCCACGATGGTGACCTCATGGCCACGTGCCGTCATCTCGCGGTAGAGAAACTGGGATGCGTAGGACGACCCATTCGCATACGGAATGCGAACGTAATCGTTCAAAATCGCCAATCGACGCAGCCACTTTCGCTCGTGCGAGTACATTATCGGCCCTCCCTAGATATCAGCCGTGACACCGTCAACTGTGACTGAGATTCACACCTGTGAGAAAATCCATTGTGTTATCAACCACAACCAACTCCAAGCCCGCCTCAGCCGACGCGCCGCGTGTCGTTTCCCTTGAAGAAGGGCGGTCTTTCGGTGCCACGGTCTTTCCGGGCTTTCCTTGCTGCGAGTAACTGCGAAAACTAGGCCAACTTTCCGACACACGTGACTCGCGCGATTTTAATACTTCTGGCTGCCCTCGGTCTCACCGTGCTCGGTGTGGCGATGGCTCGGAACCTCGAGCTCAACACCAGTGTCGAGGCGCTCTTGCCGTCCGACTCGGTCTCGATTGTGTCGATTCAAAAGACCCGGGACAAGCTCGGGATCGAGGAGCCGCTCACCGTCCTCGTCGCGTCCGACGACGTCGAGCGCAATAAGGCCCTCATCGCCCATCTCGCCAAGGAGTTCGGCAAGTGGCCAGAGACCCGATGGGTGATGACGGACTACGGCCTCGACGGCTTGGCGGAGCGCGCCCTCTACTACGTCGACGCCGAGACGCTGTACGAGTGGAGCGAGCTCGCGGAGGAGACCCTCGACTGGGAGGTCTGCAAAGCGTCGCCCTTGTGCGTCACCATCGCCGACCCCCCTGAGCTCCCAGACAGCGACGAAGTCCGCGCGGCGGTCGACGCCTCGCCCGCCGGCCAAGTCCTTCAGGAGCTCACCGGAACGTCGGCCAAAAAAGCTGGTGCGGACGAGGACGACGAGGAAAGCGGGCCGACCGCGCTCTGCGACGACGACGGCTCGGTGTGCGCGGTGCAGGTGATGCTCGACGGTTCGCCGGGTGACCTCGGGTTCGCGCGGATGATCACGGAGCTCACCGAAGCGATCATCGAAACACTCGAGCTCGAGCAGCCGGAAGGCACCCGCATCCTGGTCATCGGCCGGTACCGGGTAGCTCCCCTCGAGCACGGCGTCATTCTGGACGACCTCCGCTTGGTGTCGATCCTCGCCGCGCTCGGCTCATTGCTTTTGGTGCTCGTCTTCTTTGGGGACCTGAGTGCGGTCGTGCAGCTCGCGCTACCTATGCTTTCGGGCCTCGCGGTGGCGGTCGGACTCATCGTTCTCATCGAGCCGAACCTCAACATCATCAGCGCAGCCGCGCTCGCAATCCTCGCCGGCATGGCGATCGACTTCGGGATTCACCTGTTGATGCACTACCAATCCGCTCGCGCGGACGGATTGAGCCCACCGTCTGCAGCAAAAGCCAGCGTCAAAGAGCTTTGGGTCTCGCTACTGGTCGCGGGCGTGACGACGGCATGCGGCTTTGCAGCGCTGTCGATGACCGATTTTCAGGGCTTCTCCCAGATGGGATGGATGGCGTCGCTCGGGATCATGGTCACGTTGGTTTGGACCCTCGCCGTCTTTCCGAGCATGGTTTACCTCGTCCCAGGAACGAACAAACCGCGCCGGCAGCGATCGGCCAAACCTGGCGGCAACCGAAAGCTCGCCGTCACAGGCCTGGTGCTGGGCCTGCTCGCAATCCCGCTCGCAGCCAATATAGACTTCGAACGCAACCTCGGAGACCTGCAGCCGAAGGTGATCCATCACGGAATCAACGAGAACGTGATGCGTGCGCGCCGAAACATCAACGCCCTCTATCTCGGCGAGACCCGCGAGGACGTCGATCGTGCGCTCGAAAGCGACGCGATGACCAAAGGGGGGTTTCGCATCATGGGGGTCGAGCCTGTCATCATATCAGCCCAGGTCATTTTCCCCGCCGACTCGGACGAGAAAACCGAAACACTCGACAACATCCGAGACACCCTCAAGCGCGCCCGCGAAAAAGCGATCGAGCGCGACGATCAAGAAGCGATCGAGGAGATCGACGAGCTCGAGCCGTGGCTCGAGATCGATGGTCCGCCACAACCCGACCAACTCCCTCCGTGGCTCGCCGCGACCCTCGTCGAAAAGGACGGAACGGTCGGCGAGAGCGGCATCATTTACGTGCCCCTTCGCGGCTCGGACGCGGATGCGATGGAGCGGCTCGCGGCCTGGTTGGACGAGCTTCGCGCGGAAAATCCGAACGTGACCTTTGCCTCCGCTGCGGCGCTCCTCGGCGAGGTCACGCCGGCGCTGATCCGAGACGCGCCCTGGATCCTCGGGCTGGTATTCCTCGGTCTGATCGTCGCGACCGGCGTGGCCAGTCGTTCGTTCGTCGTCACGCGCGATGTGTTCCTCGCCACCGCGATGAGCGCGGTCCTTTTCGGTGCGGCGTTGTCGGTGTTGGGCGTCGAGCTTCACCTGTACAATCTGCTGGCGGTGCCGGTCGTGATCGGGCTTTCTGTCGATGGCGCCGTGCACGTCCGATGGGCTCAGAACTACGCCGATTCGAGGAGGCAATACGCGACGTACAAAGCCGTAGCTGCCTCGACGCTGACTTCGATGGTCGCGTTTGGCGCGTTGATGACGGCCTCTCATCCAGGGATACATTCACTCGGCACCGTAGGCGCGCTCGGCCTCGGCATCTCGCTCCTCGTGAACCTCGTGTGGCTCCGCGCGTGGGTGGGCACGAGCCCTGCTGATTAGGCTGGAATCGCTTCGCCGTCGAGGACTCTGCGCGCCAACGAGCTGAAGAGCTGCGTCTGGGCCATCTCCCGAATACGCGCGTCATCCACCAGGGTCGCAACGACCTTCTGCGTGCGAACCGACGCGTACCAGTGGACGCAACACGTCGTGGGGTCGAGCGCCTCGAGCGCGTCGGCGCCGTTTGGATAGCGACGGAACCAGTGCGCGCTGATCTCCGGCGAGAGCGGGTAGAAGACGGGCGGTGGAAACGTGTGCAGGTCGTCCCCGTCGTACGTTGCGCAGGTGGCTTGCAACAAGTGCGTCCCGAGCACGTGCGGCCGGTTCCATCGAGGCTTCGGCACTTCGGTCATCGCGTCGAGGTACGCTCGGCAGAATCGGTGCCCCGCGACGCCACCCATGATCGCGCCGTTCACCGCGCGGTGATAGTGCTGCTCGATCTTGGGGAAGTATCGGTACCCGCGTGGCAGGCGCCGAAACACGTCCCGTATGGTGGTTTGAAGATAGGCCCTGGCCTTGACTCGGGGATCCCAGGACTCGACGACCTCACGCGGGAAGACGATGTGCTCATGGCCTAGAAAGCCGGGCGCCGTAGCACGGACCGCGTCGAACGACCGAATCGTGAGCGTGTCCATGTCGAGGTAAACCCCGCCATCGCGATACACCAGCGCGGTTCGCACCAAGTTCGAG
>JAPUKT010000034.1 GCA_027295555.1 Deltaproteobacteria bacterium | reverse complement strand
TGCGGATCGGCAAGAGGTTGCCTGCGAGCCCCGCACGCTCGAGCTCGTCGTGACCGTCGCCCACGACCGTGCTGACCAGTGCGGCCCCTACGTCGACGCGCTTGCCGATCCCGCGGATATCGCGCCAGACCGTGAGCTCATCGTGGGGCTCGCTGAGCCTCTCTCGAAGCGCGTCCTCGCCGAGGAGCCAGAGATCCCCGAGGTCACTTCGCGAGAGCGCGGCAACGTACTCCACTTCGTCGAGCACGCGATTGAGCGCCGGGTCGTTCGGCCCGAGCTCGGCATGGCCAAAGAACTCGATCCCGTCGATCGCCACCCGATTCAGCTCGGCGCACAGGTCATCGATCGAAGGCATTTCCGCGGCTCGCAGTCGAACGTCGACGTGCTCACACAGGCTCGAGGTCCCGACGGGAAGCGCCGGGCCGAAAGTCAACCTCGGGAGGGGGTGAAACCCTTCGCTGTAGTAAAGCGGAAGACCCACCCTCCGGAGCATGCGCGGGAAACTTCGGACGAGATCGAGGTGCGAGGAATATGCGACTCGGCCCAGCTTTCGGTAGCCGATTCGCACTCGCGTCGCGGGGCCTTGGTCGACGCCATGGAACGGCCGCCGCTCGACCTTCTCTGCGGGCTCCGTTTGGGGCGGCGGGGGAACTCTCGGCTCGAGCGCATCCATGCCCCGGAGGAAATCGATACGCTCTTTCCGCATCTGGGTGAGATCACAGGCGACACCACAGTCGTAGCAAACCAGCCGCCGCTCGTTGGCTTCGGCGTCGCGTACGTTCGTATGGTGCACGAAGTTGCCGATTGTTTTTCCGCACGGGGGGCTCAACCGATTCCGGAGCGACTTGCGATACTCGCGTGCGAGGAACCCCGGCTCGAGCCCCACGTCGATGTGGTCCCAGGGAAGTCGCGCGTCGACCGGAATCGTCCCGAGGAACAACGCGGGATCTACTCCCGCCCCCTCCAGGGATGCCGACCACGCCTCGAGGTCGAACCGCTCGTCCCACGAGTCGAAACGCGCGCCCCTCTCGTAGGCGCCGTGGATGACTGCCCCCAAGCGCCGGTCGCCGCGGGCGAGTATGCCCTCCAGCCACGATCCGTGCGAGTCATGCATCTTGAGCTTGACGCGAGTGGGCGCGGCTTCGTTGCGAAGCACCGATTGCTTCCGCACGATCTCTTCATGGGAGTCCATGGCGCACCACTGAAAAGGTGTATGCGGCTTCGGCACGTGGGTCGATACGCTGACAGTGACCCGAGCCCGCTTGTTGCCTTGCACTTTGCGGGCGACGTCGAGCGCACGAGCCCCGGTGCGCACGATGTCCCGAACGTCCTCGTCTTCCTCTGTCGGAAGACCGATCATGAAGTACAGCTTCATCTTGCTCCAACCGCGCGAGAACACACGCTTCGCGGTTTCCATGAGTTGGTCGTCCGTCACGTTCTTGTTGACGACATCGCGCATCCGTTGACTGCCGGCCTCCGGAGCAAAGGTCAGACCGCCCGCGCGCTGCGTCTTCATGTCATCCAGCACGTCCTCGCCGAGCCCGTACGCGCGGAGCGAGGAGACGCTGAGGGAAACTTGGCGCGAGGCCAAGGCCTCGACCGATTTGCGCACCAGTGGCGCGATCGCGCTGTAGTCCGCGGTAGAAAGGGAGGTGAGGGACGCTTCGTCGTATCCGGCCTCCGAGACCGAGCGCATCATGGCATCCACGATGGCATTGGGGTCCCGCTCGCGCACCGGCCGATAGATCATCCCGGCCTGGCAAAACCGACAGCCCTCGGTACAGCCGCGCGCGATTTCGATAGACGCTCGGTCGAACACGGTTTGGCAGTTGGCGATCGGTCCGTCGACGGGAAACGGGTACTCGTTGATGTCCGGGACGATCTCGCGCCGGACCGGGAACGGGGCGCTGGGATCCTTGGGCTCGACCACGTGCACTTGGGTGTCCGGACACAGAGTCGTCTGGTAGAGCGACGGCACGTAGAACGCACCGAGCTCGGCAATTCGCCGAAGCCGCTCTGCGCGTGGAAGCCCTGCTTCCTTCATCGCGGCCCAAGCATTCATCAGCTCGGGCACTTTTCGTTCCCCATCGCCGATTAGGAATGCGTCGATGAACGGGGACATGGGTTCGGCGTGCGTCGCGGTGGGGCCGCCCGCAACGATCAGCGGGTCGTCGTCGCCCCGATCGTCCGCGAAAAGTGGAATGTGTCCGAGCTCGAGAATCTGCAGAACGTTGGTGTAGGTGAGCTCGTACTGGAGGGAGAAGCCGACGATGTCGAACTCGTGCAAGCCTCGAGCGCTTTCGAGCGAGCAGAGCGGCTGTCGGTGTGCGCGAAGCTCCGCTTCCATGTCAGGCCAGGCCGCGTAAGCGCGCTCCGCGAGGAAGTCTGGGCTCTGATTGACGATGTCGTAGAGGATCTTGTAGCCGAGGTGGCTCATGCCGATTTCGTAGAGATCGGGAAACGCGAGGCAGATCCGACACCGAACGTCCTCCCACGACTTGCGAGTTTCCCCCTGCTCACCACCGAGGTACTGGGCGGGCTTGCGCACGCGGTCGATGAACGGCGCGTAGGGGTGTTCTCGGATGGGTCGTGTCTCGAGCACGGCGTAGTTTGACGCGTTCCAAGGAGTTTGCACGTTCGTGCGCTCGACCCAAACGCCCGTAGAACGCCGGCGTTTCAGGGGTGAACCGGGAAGAGGCCCTCCTCGGTCACCGAAAAGAGAGCGCTGGAAATCGGATGTGGAGCGCGCTCGGCCGCGTCGCTTGCGTGTTTGGCAAGCAGGGGGGCGCCGTCTATCGGCGCGACCAGCAAGACGTCCCGGTGCGGCGCCGCCGCAATCCAGCTTCCAGTCGAAAGTCGCCTCAGGCGTACCGCGAGGTCTGGGAGAACCAGTCGTGCGGCGTCTAGGCCGTCGCCTTGGCGCACGCGCAAGAGGCCATCTTCGATCGGCTCGAGCCTCAGCTCGCGAGAGTGGGAGGCGAGGTTACGGATCGCTTGGTGGAAGGCATCGCCGTTGTCAAGCCACTGTTCGACCTCGGTCCGACGGACGTAGCGCGCGCGAGGCCCGTAACGCAGTTGCAGCGTCAGGTGCACATCGTGCCCCACCTCTTCCCGATAGAGGGCATCGTCGTTGGGTAGCGAGCCGAGGAATTTATTGGACACGAGTCGTGGGAAGAGCCGCGCCTCCGCCTCCGCCCACTGCGTCTCGTGCGGGCCCTCATCGCCGGGCAACATGCTGACGATGCGCCGCGCCGCCTCGGCGATAGCTCCCTGGTCCTGGTCGTGCGCGACTTTCTCGAGCCGGGCGAGGTCTACGGTGGCACCGTTGTCCAACTCGACAGTCAGCTCGAACTGGGCCTCGATGCGGACGTCCGGCCGATGCTCACCGAGGACCTCCGCGAAGGTCGAAACGATCCGTGAGACGGGGCCTGCTTGGCGCGCTTCTCGTTCGGCGATGGTGAGATACTCGGACAAGCAATGCCGTGGGTCTTCAGCGTCGAGGGCTTGCTCGATCGCGTCGAAAGGGTCGAACCAACCAAAGCGCCCAAGCTGGACCCGGTGCGTACCGTCCCGCTCCCGCGTGCGTCCACCGAGGTGCTCGATCAGCAGGAGCCCAAGCACGGCTCCCGCCCCCTCGACGAACCGATCGTCTTCGGTGGTGTCTTCTTCCTGCTCCAGGAAACGCTCGATGCGATCGGCGAGCCATTGGACTCCCGTCGCGCCCGCATCCGGCAGGGCCGACCCCTGCGCTTCCATGAAATTCAACGCGGCAGGCACGAGGCGGCCCCCGACGTCCCTCATAGCCTCGACCCAGCTCACCGCCACACGAAACTCCGAGCTGACGTTAACATGACTCGGGTTGCGCGCATAGAGCGCACGGCGAATGAATTGAACAATGGCGCATCCGGCGAAGAAGATCGCGCTCGACCAGCTGGTCAAGGTGCTCGACCGCGTGCCCATCGTGTCGAGCGTCAAGAACGACCTGAGTGGGCTTCGCGCGCTCCTCTACAATCGTCGGCCGCCTCGCATTGCCGCCCTCGGGCTCCCCAGCAGTGGACGGTCCTCGCTTCTGCGTGCGTTGATCGAGCGCGGCGCAGGACACGAAGCCTTCCATGCGGACCATGGCCAGTGGGTTTACATCGAGCACGTGGGCGCGAAGGTGGACTGGATCGAGCTCGACGTGGACGCTCCGGACGCCCGTTCTCAGTGGGAAGCGGCCCTCGACAAGCAGCCGCCGGATCTGGTGCTGATCACGGTTGAGCCCTCGAGCATGGACAAAGCGTCCCCGATCATCGAGCGCTGCAAGAGCCTGTTGCGCAGCATTCCTGAGACCGAGACGTCGGTTCGCGTGTTTCCGTTGCTCACGCATTCCGACCTGATCGGCGGCGGTGAGCAGGATGTCGAGTCGGCACGTCGTGAGCTCGCCGTGAAGCTGCGGGCCGGCGCGCTCCGCACGGATCCGCCCCGCACTGCGTCCGCAATTTCGGGTCACGGCTTGGAGGGGTTGTCGGAGGCCATTGTGTTGGCGCTGCCCGAAGAGGCGCGACTCGAGGCGGCCCGCGCGTTGACCCGCGCGCGCGAGGCGCGGATCCGAATTGGCAACGAAATCGTCCAGGCCTGTACCACCGTGTCGGTCACCGTTGGGGTTACGCCGATCCCGTTTTCCGACATGGTGATCCTCGCGCCGTTGCAAGCGATGATGGTGAGCTCACTCGCGTATTTGAGTGGACGCACCTGGGGTCGCAAGACCGTCGCCGAGTGGTTGGCGAGCCTCGGTATCGTTGGCAGCATCGGCATGGGGCTTCGATTCTCGGCGCAGACGATTGCCAAGTTCGTTCCCGGCGCAGGGAACGCGGTCTCGGCTGGCGTGGCAGGCGCGGGTACGACCGTGATGGGCCAAAGCGCGATCAAGTATTTTCTGGGTGACTGACTACGCGGGTGGCCCGTCTTGCCAGGCGATGTCCGCGTCGTAGAGCGCCGCGAAGTGTCGCGCGAGTGGTTCCGTGACCTCGTCGACCCGCACCTGTCGGTCGAGCTCCGTCGAGATTGAGGTCACCTCCTTGTCCTGGATCCCACACGGCACGATTAGGTCGAAGTGGGAGAGGTCCGTGTTCGCGTTGAGGGCGAGGCCATGCATCGTCACCCAACGACTGATTCGGACACCGACAGCACCGACTTTCCGGTCCCCGATCCATGCTCCATTCAGTCCTTCGGTACGCGATGCGTCGAGACCAAAGTCAGCGCACGTCTGGATCATCGTCTCTTCGAGCGACCAAACGTACTTGCGAACGTCACGACGGTCCGGCTTGAGGTCGATGATCGGATACGCCACCAGCTGGCCCGGGCCGTGATACGTCACGTCCCCACCGCGACCAACCTCGTGCACCGTGACGCCCCGCGCTTCGAGTGTTTCTCGAGACGCCAGGACATGTTGCTCCGTCGCGGAGCGCCCCAATGTCACCACCGGGTAGTGCTCGAGCAGTAGGACGGTATCGCCGATCTCGCCTGCGATCCGCTTGGCTTGAAGCTCCTTCTGGAGCGCGTGCGCTTCCTCGTAGCCGATGGTCCCGAGCTTACAGAAGAGCATGCGCGTTCAGCCGTCCTACCGATTCATGATGTGGATCGCCTCACCGAGCGCTTTCTTGAACGCTTCCATCACGCCTTCGCCGAGGGTGGGATGCGGGTGAACTGTGAGGGCCACGTCTTCGGCGAACGCACACATTTCCATGGCGAGCGCCGATTCGCTGATCAAGTTGCTCGCTTCCGGACCCACGATGGCCACGCCGAGCAACTGGTGGTCGGTTTCATCGACGATCACTTTGATGAAACCGTCGGTTTCGCTGACCGCCATGGCCCGGCCCGACGCGGCAAACGGGAACTTCCCGATCTTGACCTTCTTACCTTGGGCCTTCGCTTCGGTCTCGGTGAGGCCGACGGTTGCGATTTCGGGGTCGGTGAAGATCGCGGCGGGCATGCCACGCCAGTCGCGGGCAGCTTTGTGGCCGGCGATCACCTCAGCTGCGATTTCGCCTTCCTTCGATGCTTTGTGGGCGAGGTAGGGTGGGCCGGCGACGTCTCCGATCGCGAAGATGGTCGGCACGTTGGTGCGGAACTGGTCGTCCACGATGATGTGACCGGTTTCGTCGAGCTTGATCCCGACGTTGTCGAGCCCGAGGCCTCCCGAGTTCGGCTTGAATCCCACGGCGACCAGAACCTTCTCGGCGTCGATCACTTCCTGCTTGCCTTCGGTCTCGATGGTGATCTTGGCTTTTCCACCGGACTTGTCGAGGCTGACAGCTTTGCTCTTCAAATAGATATCCGCCGGCTCGCCCTTCTTCAGGTGCTTCTGGACGACGCGAACCAGGTCGGGGTCGGTACCGGGGAGAAGTTGGTCCAACAGCTCGACGACCGTGATCTTCGTGCCGAGCTTCTGATAGACCATCCCTAGCTCGAGACCGATCACCCCGCCCCCGATCAAGACCATGCTCGCAGGAGCTTTTTGGAGGCTGACCGC
>JAPUKT010000339.1 GCA_027295555.1 Deltaproteobacteria bacterium | reverse complement strand
AGCCCGCCCGCTGGCCTCGATGCTCGGCCCCGATGGCTTGGGCAGCGTCTTCGACGATCGCCACATCATGCTGCTGGGCGATCGTCCGGATGGCCGTCATATCGGCACATTGTCCGAACAGATGAACAGGTATGATCGCCTTGGTTCGCGGGGTGAGCTTGCGCGAGACGTCGTCACAAGCGACATTAAATGTCGTCGGGTCGATGTCCACGAAGACGGGCGTCGCACCCAGCCGCCAGACGGCGCCCGCGGTGGCAAAAAATGTGAAGCTGGGCAGCAGCACTTCATCCCCGCGGCCCACATCGAGCGCCATCAAAGACAGCAGCAAGGCGTCGCTCCCCGACGCGCAGCCAATCGCGTGATCAACGCCGCAATAGTCGGCCATGGCCTCCTCGAACTGTGTACACGCGGGGCCATGCACGAAGGCGCCCGACTCGCACACACTTCGAATTGCCGTTTCGATCTGCGCTTGAATTGGTCGATTCTGCCGACCGATGTCTAGCAGTGGAACGGATCGGCTCGTTGGGCCCTGGTTCTGCCGTGCGACCACTGCGACTCCTTTCTGCCATGGAGAGATAGATCGGAGGACGGAAAATAGGACGTTCGGAGAGCCAAGTCAACGTCGACAGCGGGCTACCGGGACGTGTCGGGCGTGTCCATCGCGGCTCCGTTCTGCGATGGCCCAGCGACTCAAAGCCACCAAACGGGATCCGTCGGGTGAAGGCGGTCGGCAGGACAACCAACGACCTATGCTCAAGGCTGCCGAGGAGGCGATGCACGACAATCTGGCCGGCGCAGTCTACGTAGCTAGCCGACCAACGAGAGCAACGGCTCGAAGGCCTCGCGCTACCGACGGGAAGCGGAGGCCCTACGCACTGGGACGGCGGAAGTGCTGGTACGCAAGGAGGACTTCGTAGAGATCGGTGGAGATCGTGATCTCGTCGTCGTCGAAATCAGCGATCCAAGCAAGGCGGTTTTCGGCGGCGTCGGCGAGCAGAGGCACGACGTCGCCGACGGTCAATTTCATGCACCGGCGGCCAGTGCACTCACTCGTCGCGGGCGCAGACTCGCTGGGGCCATCGTAGATCCGCAGGTAGTGTTGCGGCATGAATCGCGTCCTTGCTACTTGTGATTCCATCCACTGCGCACGCACGGAAGCGCGGACGCGTGGTGGTTATCGGCAATCGGGGCGCCAGGGGATGATCAAACTTGTCGAAAAAACCGGATTTGACTGCTGTGCTCCCTATCGAGGCGCGGGCGGTGCATTCAGAGGATCTCCACGGCCCAGTCAAAGTGGGCTGTCCGGGGGTGGTTACGAAGCCTGGCCATGAGTTGGTAAACTTGACAAGTGCCTGCGCAGGCGCAAGAATTGTCCCTCGCCGTGTTGCTAGCTAAACGTTCTCTTTCTGCCGACATTTTTTAGCGTCGTCGACGTACGCTCCGCTCTTATCGGCCCCTCAATGGCCAGCGCACCTGACATCAACTTGACGCGCGCTGCTCGAGAACTCGGCGTCGAACTGGTTCAACTTCAACCGACGCTTGAGTTGCTGGATGCCGGCAACACGATTCCGTTCATTACCCGATATCGCAAGGACGTCACCGGCGGGTTGGACGAGGAATTGATCGAGAGGATTCGCGATCGAATCCGACAAATGCGCCAGCTGGAGGAGCGCAAGCAGACGATCCTCCGCTCCATTGGATCTCAGGGCAAGCTGACGGATGAACTCCGACGGCAGATCGAGCGGGCCGACCATGTGCGTCGGCTGGAAGACCTCTACTTGCCCTACCGGCCCAAGAAGCAAACGTTGGCGACGAAGGCCCTGGAGAATGGCCTAGGGCCACTGGCTGCCGAGATCACTTCGGCCGACAAGGCGGCTGCAGACCTCGACTCCCGCGCGGCCGAATTCGTGAACGAAGACAAGGGGATCCACGCCGCAGCCGACGCGGTGCTTGGTGCCGGGCACATCATTGCCGAGCAGTACAGTGAGCGCGCCGATTTGCGACAAAAGGCCCGCAGAGTTTTTCGCGCATCGGGGCGCCTAATCAGCTCCAAGGTTGGCGACGACGGCAAGAAGAACGACCTCTATCGCGACTATCTCGAGTACAGCGAGCCACTGCAGCGAGTCCCCCCGCATCGCGTCTTGGCGATCAACCGTGGCGAGCGGGCGGGGGTGTTGCGAGTCAAGGTCGACGCCGACACCGAGTCGATCCAACGCGATGCGATGGCGCTATTGGTCGCCGAAGATCATCCGCACCGCGACTTCCTCGCCGGCTGCGTCCGCGATTCGCTTTCGCGACTGGTTTATCCCAGCCTCGAACGCGAAGCGCGCCGAGAGCTTACCGACCGGGCAGAGACCCACGCCGTGGACGTCTTCGCACGAAATTTGCGCAAGCTGCTCCTGCAGCCGCCCCTGCCCGGGCGTCGTGTATTGGCCGTCGATCCGGGCTACAAGAACGGGTGCAAAATCGCCGCTCTGGATGAATTCGGCAATCCGTTAGCCCATTCGGTCGTATTCATCGTCGGCAAAGAAGAGCGCATCGCCGAAGCGCGTCAGAAAATCGTCGAAATGATCCGCACTCACAATCTCGACGTGATCGCGGTCGGCAACGGCACGGCCTGCCGAGAGACCGAACAGCTACTCTCGGAAGTGATCTCCACTGAGCTTGCGGATGCCAATTTGGCGTACACGGTCGTGAACGAGGCGGGGGCGAGCGTGTACTCCACCAGCCCGATTGGCCGCGAAGAACTTCCCGACTGCGATGCGACGCAGCGCAGCGCCGTGTCGATCGGTCGACGGCTGCAAGATCCGCTCAGTGAGC
>JAPUKT010000338.1 GCA_027295555.1 Deltaproteobacteria bacterium | reverse complement strand
GCGCCGCGCTGATCGCAGTAGAGCGCCCACTCGCCCCATTGCGGGTCTTCGAGCTTGAGAAACAACCCGAGGCACGCATAGTACGCCTTGGCCGAGAGCTCGGCGAACGGAGTGAGATGCTCGGTGAGTGCGGCGGTGTAGATCTCGAGTAGCCCCGGGTCCTCGGCGATGTGTTCCGGAACCGGCGCGCCGCGAATGCCGCTCGCGAGGTCTTCGTACATGTATCCAAAGAGAGCGGTTCCGATACCGCGTTCGAAGAGCGGATGGGTGCGGAGGCCGTAGGTCGCAGCAAGTGCGCGGTCGGTCGCCTCGCGTCGCCGGTCTAGCCAGTCACGAAAGGGGCCCTCCGCCCACTCCTCGATGTCTTCCTTGGAGGCTCCCTCGGGAGGCTCTGGCGGGCGCACGGCCACAGCATCCTCCACGCGTCCCCACAGGAGCTGGAGGTCTGTGCTCAGGTGCTCGCGAGGGTACACGGGCTGGGGCACCGGGATCGGGCTGACCACGATTTCTTGGGACGATTCGGGAGTCTGTCTACCGGCACAGCCGACCCAAACAGCCAACAAAATCCAGAGCCAACGCCACATGGGTCGACCGTATCAAGGCCGGATCGGCGGGGCGAGTTTTGGGCGAAACGCGGTTGACTTGAATGCGAAAGGGCCTTTCCATGCCTGGATGGGTGGAAGCCTGGTCGAGCTCTCCGACGCGGCCAGTGTCGATCGTGCAGCGCAGACCCTCTTCGGGAGTGCGCTCGACTCGAGACCCCTAGTGTCGCACAGCGGGGCGGTTTGGAATGATCCGGAGTCCGAGCTGCTCACCACTCTTCGCATCGGCGAGTACCAACCCAAGAATGATCTGGACTTTCTCTCTCTCCACATCGCGCGTGCCAGGGCGGACGCGATCGTCATCACCGGCAAGATCCTACGCGACGAGCCATCGCTACGCTACGATCTTCGAGCCGATGCTCGCTGGGGTGACGCCCTGGTCGAGTGGCGTGAACGTAGGTGGGGCCTCTGGGAGCCCCCCTGGCTCTTGATCCTCACGGGCAGTGGGCACCTCGATTTCGCGCACCCGGCATTTCATGGGTGGGCGAGGCCCGTGATTTTCACCAGTGACCGCACGGCGGAACGCAAGCTCGCAGACTCTCCCGTCCCTGTCGTCGCCGACGCCGAACCTGACATCCGAAAAGCGATCCATCACCTGCACGCCGGACGAGCTTGCCAGTGCGTCTCAATTGAGGCGGGCCCCTCGACGGCCGTCTCCCTATACGAACGACCGACTGCCGTCAACGAGCTCCTGCTATCGGTGTATCTGGGTAAAACACTCGACGATCGGGCGAAAGGATCGCCCTTGATAGAGCTCGCCAGCTTGAGGCGCCGGTTCCGCTCCGAGACCTCGGCGACACATCGATCTCAGGGCCAGCATTGGAGCTTCCACCGATTCCGTCGCTAAGAGCGGCGCTTAGGTCGTGACCTCTTTGGCTCGGAACAAAATCGCGTAGAACACGGGAACGATGATCATCGTGAGAACCGTGGCGACGGCCAGGCCGCCGACGATGGTGACGGCCATTGCGATGTAAAAGGCATCGCCGAACAACGGGATCATGCCGAGCATGGTGGTCGCTGCGGCCATCGCAACGGGGCGCAAACGGCTCACCCCACTGTCGACTATCGCCGTGTACGTGGGCTTTCCCTCGCGGATGTCCAGGTCGATCTGGTCCACGAGCACGATTGCGTTCTTGATGAGCATCCCGGACAAGGCCAGGAATCCCAGTAGTGCCATGAAGCCGAACGGCTGGTCGGTCATCAACAGCCCCACCGTGACGCCGATGATCGCGAGCGGCACCGTGAGCCAAATGACCAAGGGTTGCCGGATGGCATTGAACAGCCCGATGACGATCAACACCATGATCCCGACGAAAATCGGGATAGGCTCAAAGAGCGCGGCCTGCGCATCTAGGGTAGACTCGTACTCGCCTCCCCATTCGACGTGGTACCCGGGTGGAAAGTGCAACGCCTCGATCTGAGGTCTAAGCCGGTCGAGCAGCGCGGGCGCAGAGTCGTTGGTGGGGTCGGTCACGACCGTCAGCGTGCGTTTGCGGTTGCGCCTCTCGACGACTTGGTCCGTCCACTCGGTATCGAGGCCGGTCACGACGTTCGCAAGCGGGATGTAGCGTTGCGCAACCGGACTCCAAATCGGGATCTGACGGAGGCTGTCGACGGTCAGTCGCTCGGGCGCCGGCGCACGGAAGGCCACCGGAATGACCTCGTCGCCCTCTCGATACACGCCGACGAACTCGCCTTCGAACCCAGCCGTGGTCGCCTCGGCGACCGTCCGTGTGGTGATCCCGTGGGCATCGGCCTGCTCTTCGGAAAGCCGTGGGTGGACCACCTTCACGCGCTCATACCACCGGCCGCGCGATCCCTTGGTATCGTGGTCCGCTCGGAATATCGCGAGCGCCTGCTCCTCTAGATCGCGCAAGACATCTGGGTCGGGACCGACGAGCCTCGCTTCGATCTTTCCGGGCTTGCTCGGTCCGAGATCGAACGTTCGGCCAAACGCGACCGCATCGGGCGCAAGCTCGCCGACGATCGCCTCGGCCTCGAAGATGTCACGATTTAGAGTTTTGTAGTCCTCGATGTCGACGAGGAACTGCGCGTAGCCGCTGTGCTCCTTCTCGGGCGAGAAGGTCAAAATGAAGCGAAGCGGGCCTTGCCCAATCGCCGTCGCGACGTGAGTGACGCCCTCCATCTCCGCGAGCCTAGCTTCGATGACCGACGCTCTCCTTTCGGTCTCGTCGATGTGCGTGCCGAGCGGCCAGAACACGTCGACGCGGAATTTCGGAGTGGTGGACGCAGGAAAGAACGTCCGGCCCGTAAACCCGAACCCGTAGAGCGCGCCCGCGAAGAGCGTGAAGACGGCGATCGTAGTGCCCCAGCGATGGTTTATGCAGAAGCCGAGAAACCGCTTGTACCCATTGTAGAATGCGTTGTCGTAGGGGTCCTTCTTCTCGTCTTTGTTCTCATCCCTCGGCTTCGGTTGTTTGAGAAACCAAATTCCGAGCAACGGCGTGACCGTCATGGCCGTGACCCAGCTGAGCGACAGTGAAATCCCGATCACGACGAACAGCGACCGGCAAAACTCTCCCGTGCTATCGGGGGAAAGCCCAATAGCGGCGAATGCGATGATGGCAACGGCCGTAGCGCCGAGAAGCGGCATGGAGGTTTGGCCGGACACCTCCCTCGCGGCCTTTTCTGGATCCATGCCGTCATTGATGCGCACCAACATGCCGTCAATGATCACGATCGCGTTGTCGACGAGCATTCCGAGCGCGATGATCAAGGCGCCAAGCGAAATGCGCTCGAGAGCCACCCCAGCCGGCCCCATGAAAATGAAGGTGGCAGCGATGGTGAGGACGAGGACGAACCCGATGATGAGCCCGCTCCGAAGCCCCATGAAGAGCAGCAAGACGACGACGACGATAGCGATGGCTTCGGCGAGGTTGACCAGGAAACCGTCGATCGAGGTCGTTACCATGTCGGACTGCATGTAGATGACGCCGAGCTCCATCCCCAAGGGCGTCTGGTTCTCGAGCTCCTGGAGACGACTCTTGATACCGTCTCCCATCGTCACGACGTTGCCGCCCTTTTCGGTCGAGACGCCGATGCCGATGGCCTTGTGGCCGTCGAAGTGGAGCTTGTTGAGGGGCGGATCCTCGTATGAGCGATTGATGTTGGCGATGTCGCGCAGACGCACTTGGGACTTATCGCCCCTACTGATCCAAATATCCCCAAGCTCTTGCGAGGTGTGGATCAACGAATCCGGCTGAATTTTGATGTACTCGGTCCCGACGTTGACGAAGCCTGCGTCGTTGACGACGCCTTCAGCGACGAGTTGCGCCTTGATATCATCGGGCGAAATTCCGATCTGGGAGACGCGTTCACGATCGAACTCTATGTAGATGATTTCATTGACGACACCGAAGAGCTCGACTTTGGCGACGTCTTTGACGAGAACGAGCTCGCGCCGAAGAAGCTTCGCATAGTCGTAGAGCTCGCGATAACTGTACTCGTCTCCGTAGAGAGCCAAGAACACGCCGTACACGTCCGAGTAGTCATCGATGACCAACGAAGGGCCCGCGCCGGGTGGCAACTTCGACTGTGCGTCCCCAACCTTGCGCCGCAGCTCGTCCCACACCTGTGGAAGCGCCTCTCCCGGCACGGTCGAACGCATTTCGACCGTAATCGTCGATTGCCCGGGGGTGTTGCGAGACTCGAGCCTTTTGATCTTGCCTAGCTTTTGAATGGCGAGCTCGAGCTCGTCGCTAACCTCTTCTTCGACCTCGTACGCAGTCGCACCCGGATAGGGCGTAACAACCAGTGCTTCCTTGATGGTGAACTCGGGATCCTCGAGGCGGGGCAAGCCATTGAACGCCTTCGTCCCGGCGTAAATAGCCACCAGCGTGAGAACCAGGATGATCGTCCTGTTTCTGAGGGCGAAATCGGTGAGATTCATCGCCGGGTCTCGTCGGATTGCTCCATCTCGGTTACTTCTTGACCCTCGGTCAGGAGATGCACACCGGTCATCGCGATCGCTTCACCACCTTCGAGGCCTTCGGTCACGACGATTCGATCACTGGTGATCTTGCCGACCTCGATGGGTCGTTTGGACACGGTCATCGACTCGTCGTCGACCAGCCAAACGAACGGCTTCTTTTCGGTATCGGCCACGACGGCTTGGGCTGGTACGAGGAAATCGTCCGGTGCCGTCGTCGCCAGACCGGTGAGCACGAGCTTCGCGGTCATCCCGGAAAGCACACCGACGTTATCGGGCTTTTTCATGACGAAGGTCGCGCGAAATGTCCGGGTGTTGGGATCGGCGGCGGTGGCCAGCTCCGAAAGCCGCACCGGAAACTGTCGACCCGGGAGCGCGGAAAGCTCAGCCATCGGTTTCGCTTTCTCATTCCACTTCGCGAGGTCTAGCTCGTCCGTCCTCTCTGATGTGAGATCGCGCTCGGGGACGTCGACGATGACCTCCATGGCCGACTCGTCTTGGAGAAGCAGGACAGGCTCTCGCGCCGCAACATTACGAAAGTCGGTGACCAACTTTCGCGCGATCACGCCGTCGAAAATCGCCCGAAGCTTGGTGTCCTCGAACGCCTTCTGTGAGATTCGAAGCTCGGCACGGCTCACGTCGCGCGAACGGATCGCCACGTCGAGGTCCCGCTGCGTCCCCGACCCCGAAGCAAAAAGCTTGCTCTCTCGACGATACTCGGCCTCGGCCAAGCGTAGGCGCGCTCGGGCCACCTCGGCCTGAGCTTGATAGTCGCGCGGATCCAGGCGCGAGAGGATCTGACCCTTCTTGACCTTCTGGCCCTCTTCGACGTTCCAATCGGTGATGCGTCCCTCGACCTCGAAGGCGAGCTCGACGACCTTCCTAGACTTGATCCGACCAGGATAATCGGGCCGCGTATCCCCTACCTGACCGTCCAGCCGATAGATCTTGATCGGCCTCGGTGGAGGCTCGACTTCGACCACCTCTTCCTTCTTGCAGGAAGTGAGCATCACCAACGCGACCAACGAGGCGATCCGCGCGAAGGTTCTTGAGGGCATCCTTGAGAGCATCAACGACTCCATGTTCAAGTGTTTTCAGAAGGATCGGGGGGATCTGCGGGAGCATAGAAAGCATGTCTCCGGTTGCCAAGGCCAAAAATGGCCTGGTGGTCTAGGGAATCGAGCCGACCTCGACTATGCTTCGGCCCGCTGCGTGCGACGCTCTCCACGTCGGCGCTCAGGAGGAATGGATGAGAGTCGTATGGCCCTTGCTAATTGCGCTTCTGGTCGCGCCCGCAATACTCGTCGCACAAAGCAGCAAACCCAAAGTCAAAGTCGTAGCGGTGACCGATGGTCCGTCACCGATGTTCGACGTGGCACAGCACGACCTTGCGAAGGAGGTCAAGACGCAACTCTCCGATCGGTACGAGGTGGAGCTCGCGCCGACGTTGGAGGGAGACTGGACCCGCAAGAGTGTCAAACGGCAGCTCGATGCGGCCTACGCCGACCCCGACGTTACCGTGGTGTTCGGTTTCGGCCACCTGGTTGTTGCTGAGGTCGCGTCTCGGAAGCGCCTGCCGAAACCGACCATCCTGCCTTTCGTCACCGAAGGCACACGCCAGGGACTCCCGCGCAGAGACGACGTGAGTGGTCGCAAGAACCTGAGCTACATCACCGAGGACTTCGACATTTCGGACGAGTCGGAGCGACTCGAGGAGGTGGCCGGGTCGAAAAACATCGTGCTGCTCGCCGAGGAGTCCGAGGCCGATATCCTCCCGGCCATGACGGAGGGCGAGCTGAAGTTCGCGGTCGCGGGACCCGACGTGGTCGCCCTCTTGAACGCCATCCCCGACACCGCCGACGGTGTGGTCATCGCACCCATGCGCAGGCTCAGCATCGAACAGCGCAAGCGCTTGGCCGAAGGCCTGATCCAACGGCGTCTCCCCAACATCGCCGTAATCCCGGGATGGGTCGATCAAGGGGCCATGATGTCGATCCGCTCTCCGAGAAACGAGAAGCGGCGCGCCCAACGTGCAGCGCTCAACCTCGATTTGATTCTCGAGGGTCGCCCGTCGAGCGAGATCCACGTGAACTTCCAAGATTCACAAGAACTGATGATCAACATGGCGACGGCCAGGGCGATCGGGGTGCGTCCGACGTTCGACATCCTGCTCGAGGCGAACTTGGTGAACGAGACCCCGGAGGGCGACGAAGGCCGGATCCAGATGTCGACCGCGATGCGCGACTCCATCGATGCGAATCTCGACCTCTTGATCTCCGAAAAGTTCGTCGAGGCCGGTGAGGAAGGCGTCAAGATCGACCGAGGCCCATTGCTCCCGCAAGGCGTATTGAATTCCGGCGTCGTAGTGCAAGACCCAGATCGCATTGTCGTGGGAGGGCAGATCGCACAACGGCAGGCTAATTGGACCGCGCGCGCGAGTCAGAGCATCTACTCCGAACAAGCGTGGACGCGCTTCGCTTCGCGAAAGCTGAGGCAGGTGGGTCGCGAGTATGGGTACTTCACCGACGTGCTCGACATCATGCTCGCGGCTGGTGTCGCGTATGTCGGCGTTTTGCGGGCCGGGGCGGAACAACGGATTCAACGCAAGAACATCCAACTCACGCGCGAGTATCTCGAGCTGGCACGCCTTCGCCTCGAGGTCGGTGTCGCCAACGCCAGTGAGCTTTATCGTTGGCAGGTCACGCTCGCCGAGAACCAGCGTTCAGTCGTCGATGCGCGAGCCTTCGTCAGCCAAAGCAAGATCGAGCTGAACCGAGTCCTCAATCGTCCGTCCGAGCAACCGATCACGCCGATCGACCTACCGCGCGATGCAGACGGAAGAACCGAGCCGCCCGAAGACCCGATCGGCAAGTTCATGAACGACCCGTTCTCCTTTAAACTGCTGCGCGCATTCATGGTGCGCGAAGGCTTGCGGAACTCGCCGGAGGCCAGACAGATCGAGAAGCGTAAGGGGGCACAAGAGCGCATCAGGTCCGGTCGCAGCCGTGAGCTTTGGTTGCCGGAGTTCTTCGTCGAGGGTGGGGTCCAGCACGACTTCTGGAGAGACGGCGAAGGAGCGGTCACGCCACCGAATTTGCCCTTTCCGCAACCCGACAAGTTTGGCTGGGACGTGGGGCTCTTCTTGGCGATCCCACTTTCGCGCGGCGGCTCGAAGATCGCGGAGATGCGCCAAGCTGG
>JAPUKT010000337.1 GCA_027295555.1 Deltaproteobacteria bacterium | reverse complement strand
AGAGGTGCATGTCGTCGTCGACCGCCTGCAACACGAGTATTTCGACCGGGAGGGCCTGCAGATCGAGATTCTCGCCGACCAGGTCGAATACATCGAAGGCGCGCTCGACCTCGTACGACAGAATCTGCTTCTCGGCGCGATTCTGGCCGTCATCGTGCTCTTTCTGTTCTTGCGGACCTTCGGGGCGTCGGCCGTCGTCAGTATTGCCATTCCCGTCTGCGCGCTTGCGACCGCGTTGGGAATGCAAGCCTTCGGCCGCACGATCAATGTCGTCTCTCTCGCCGGGATCACGTTCGCGATCGGCATGGTCGTCGACAACTCGATCGTCGCGCTCGAAAGCATCGACACGTGGCGAAGCCGCACGCCCGATACGAAGCTCGCCGCCTATCGAGGCATCCGCGAGGTGTGGGGCGCCTTGATCGCCTCGACTGCCACCACGGTCGCCGTGTTCATTCCCATCGTGCTGTGGCAGGGCGAGGTGGGCGAGCTTCTTCGCGACGTGGCGGTGGCGATCGCCCTGGCCGTCTCGATTTCACTGGTGGTCTCGACCTTGGTGATTCCGAGCCTGGCAGCGCGTTTACTTGCCCGAGGCAAGACGCTCGACATCGGCGGGCTCACCAGCTTCGGCGTTCGTTTTCGGAAGAACGTGACCGCGAAGGTCCGCTGGTTGTGCAGCTCTACCCGACGATCCCTGACCATGTTGGTAGCCGCAGTCGTCGGCTCCATCCTGATCACCTGGCTGCTCATCCCGCCGATGGAGTACTTGCCGACGGGCAATCGCAACCTGGTGTTCGGGATCCTCGTGCCTCCACCGGGCTACTCGATCGACGAGCTCGAAAAAACGGGCTGGCGATTGCAAAGCGAGATGGCGCGGTACACCGGCGTCGAGACCGATGGCGAGCCGAACATCAAACGCAGTTTCTTCGTCGGAAGTCCGGATCGGGTGTTTGCCGGCGCCCTCGCCGAGGACGGCAAAGACGTCGGCCGCATGCTGAGCCTCCTTCGACGCGTGCAGGCGAAGATCCCCGGCATGATTTCGTTCGCCACCCAGGCATCGCTCTTCGGACGGACCATCGGCGGAGGCCGCGTCGTCGAAATCGACATCAAGGGGTCGGACCTGCCTACGATGACCGCGGTCGGGAGAGCCCTCTACGGCGCACTCCAGGAAGCGCTTCCAGGAGCCCAAATTCGTCCGACCCCAAGCCTCGATCCCGGCGCGCCGGAGCTGCACGTCGTCCCCAAGCGAAGGGAAGCCGCGCGGCTCCAAATGTCGGGCGCGGAGCTCGGTCTCGTGGTCGATGCGTTGATCGACGGCGCGATCATCGGCGAGTACACGCCCGAGGGGCAACCCAAGCTCGACGTCGTGCTCCGCGCAGTAACCGTCGACGGCGAGCTCCTGCCCGACGCCCCGGCTTTGCTTTCGGCGCCGGTGGCGACCCCAAGCGGCAGGACCGTCCCACTTGGCGCCCTCGCCTCGATTCACGAAGAGCTTGGCCCATCGGTCATTCGCCACCTCGAACGTCGTCGCTCGATCACCCTCACCGTGTCGCCACCTGAGGATCTCGCGCTCGAAGAGGCCATTGGGATCATCCGAAACGACGTGATCGGTGGCCTCGAAGCGTCCGGCGCGGTCCCGCCTGGCGTCGAGTTCGGGCTGAGCGGCGCTGCGGGCAAGCTGGAGCTCGCGCAGAAGCAGTTCGGGAATATCCTCCTGCTCGCGCTGATCATCTGCTTCTTGTTGATCGCCGCGCTCTTCGAAGATTTCGTCTCGCCACTTGCCGTTCTGATGAGCGTCCCGCTTGCCGCTGCCGGCGGTGCAGGCGGCTTGTGGTTGGTCAACGCGCTGCTCGGGAAGCAGCCGCTCGATTTGATGACAGCGCTCGGGTTCTTGATCCTCATCGGCATCGTCGTGAACAACGCCATCCTCGTCGTCGATGGATCGCTCACGCGCTTGCGTCAGGGGGTGTCCCTCCGCGACGCGGTTCCGCAGGCCGTCGAGGCGCGGGTCCGCCCCATCTTCATGACGACCGCCACCTCGTTGGCCGGCCTCTTGCCGATGGTGATCTTCTCCGGCGCCGGCTCGGAGCTCTACCGGGGCGTCGGCGCGATCGTGCTCGGTGGGTTGTTGCTGTCGACCGCGCTCACCCTGTTCGTCGTGCCAAGCGCCTTCACCCTCCTTTGGAGGCTCCGCGGGCACGGCGATACGGACTGAGATACTTCTTCTTGAGCTGGTTGAGCTCGTCGCGCGTGAGTTCCCGGTATTCGCCCGGTCGCAAACCGTCGATGCTGATCCCGGCGAACGACTGCCTTGCGAGCCGCATCACCCGATGGCGAATCGCATCGCCCATCCGGTGAATCTGGCGGTTCTTTCCCTCGGTGAGGGTGATTTGGGCCCAGGTGTGGTTTTGCTCCTCGCGGAGTACGAAAAGCTCCGCCTTCTGGGTGCGATAGCCGTCATCGAGGGTGACCCCGTTGCGAAGCGCATCGAGCTCTTTGACATCGAGGTGGCCCTGAAATTTCACTGCGTAGACCTTCGGTACCGACAATCGAGGCCGCAGCAGGGCGTCGACCATGTCGCCGTCATTGGTGACCAACAACGCGCCGCTGGTGTGATAGTCAAGCCGGCCCACCGGGACGACCCGTTCGGGGATCCGCCGCAAGATGTCCCCAATCGTCGCCCTCCCCTCGGGATCGTCGAGCGTCGTCACCATCTCGCGCGGCTTGTGGACGAAATAGTAGACCGGCTTCTCGGCCACGACGCGCTTCCCATCGACCTCGACCCGGTCTTTGTGCGGATCCACCTTGGTCCCAAGCTCGGTCACGACGCGCCCATTGACGCGCACGCGCCCAGCTTCGATCAGGTCCTCGGATGCACGACGAGACGCAATCCCCGCACGGGCCAAAACTTTCTGAAGACGCTCCACCGCCCGAAGCTAGCCTGTTACAGTGTCAACGCCAGTGCCAGCGTCAACGTCAGAGGCTACTGGCTGGCGGAGTCGTCCGCGGCCTTCTGCTCGGCCAGTGCAGACTTGCGGAGCTTCTCTTCGTCCCGGTCCCATCGGTCGACCTTACCGTCGCCGTTCACGTCGGTCCCAAGGCGGACCGTGTGGCCGTCCACGAAGTACTCCCAGCGATCGGGCTTCCACTCGGAGGGCGTGCTCCGGCTCGCCATGTCGCGCTCGGCGCGCACGGGCTGCCCGCCCTCGTAGAGAATCTTGGTATCGATGAGGCCGTTGCCAGTGCTGTCGAGCTCTCGGAGGTTCACCCGGCCGTCGGTGAAGTGCGTGATCTCGTCGATTTGGCCGTCGAAGTCCCGGTCGGCTTCCTCCCGCATGGGGCGTCCCTCGTCGGTGTAGAACCGGACGATGTCCTTGCGGCGGTCGCCATTCAGGTCAGCCTCGCGGCACACCAAAACCAAGCGCGCGAGGCTCCCCTCGCCCATGGTTTTGAACAGCTTTCGGACGTCCGGCACCTCGTCGCCCGAGGTATCGTACTCGGTGACTTCATAGCCCTCGCCGGGCGGCATGCAGCGACCGGCATCGGAAACCTCGCCACCGTTGCTCACCTCGACCCCGATCGAGCCAGGGCTCGTCACAGGCTCAGCACTCTTCGAGCCGCAACCCACCACGGCGAGGCTCACCAAACAAATCAAAGCGTATCTCATCACGGTCCCCCCTGCGACACCCCCTGAGACCCCTGGGCTACGGGTTTCTTGGGTTGGGCTGTCGCGATCTCCGCCCCTTCGACTCGCTCGCATCGAAGCGCGTCATCGGCCGGGCCCATACTTTGGAGAGGCATTTCGTCCGTACGGTCGGGTACGCCGTCTCCATTGTCGTCATACTTCGTCAGGACGAGCTTACCGCCCCGAAACACGTCCCACTTCTCGGGACGGTCATCGTTGTTGTCGTCGTAGCTTGCTTCCACGATGAGGCCTTGGTCGTAGACCTCCCACACATCGGGACGCCCGTTGGACCGCCGATCACGCTCCGATCGGGACACCCAGCCATCGCCGCACCACAGCCACGTATCGATCGCGTGATCAAAGTTGGTGTCGAGCTCTTTGCGGGTCAGCCGACCGTCCTCATAGAAGGACAGCTGATCGATGCGGCCATCGAAGTCGAAGTCGTGCCGCTCGTGGGCGACCTGCTCTCCATCTGCTTCGTAAAACCGTTCCACGTCTATCTTGCCGTCAAAGTTCAAGTCTACTTTCGAGCAGAAGCGACGCCCGTTACGTCCGAAGTGTTCAATGTCTGCCCGACCGTCCTCATTAACATCAATGAGGGTCACTTCTTTCCCGCTGCACTCGACCGCTTCCATCCTCGAACCGCTTGGAAGCGACTGGGACGAGCCCTTCGCGCAGCCCATCGCAGGCAGGCACGCCGCAGCGGCAAGCCCGAACAAGGCACGCGCAAAAATACCCATGTTTACAGACACTTTGGCTTCCCCCGGGAACCCGAACCCTATAAGGATAGGGTCGACCCCCATGGCCGCGCAAGTCCCTGGCTCGCGCGATTTGACAATATATATGGTGCCATGTAGCTTCATGCCACGTTCTTGAGGGTCACAGATGGCGCGCAAAAAGATTTCGACCACCGTCTACATCACACCCGAGCAGAACGAGCGTCTCAAGCTTCTGCATGAGCGCACCAAAGTGCCGGTCGCAGTCTACATCCGCGAGGGTATCGATCTCGTCCTCGACCGCCATCAAGACCAGCTACCCGGCCAGATGTCGCTGGATTCCAGCTCCAAGAAATAGACGCGGAACAAAGCGACGACGCCGCATTGCTGCCCGGATGTCCGGAGGTTAGAGACGTCGCACTTTGAGCAGCGATCTCCACCTTATCCGTAACTTTTGCATCATAGCTCACATCGACCACGGGAAGAGCACCCTCGCCGACCGGTTTCTCGATGTGACGGGGGCGGTTTCTGCGCGTGAGCAGAAAGAGCAGCTTCTCGACCGCATGGAGCTCGAGCAGGAGCGCGGAATCACGATCAAGGCGCAGGGAGTCCGGCTGCCCTTCATGGCGGCAGACGGCAAGACGTATCAATTGAACCTCATCGACACCCCGGGCCACGTGGACTTCAGCTACGAGGTGTCGCGTTCTCTCGCGGCCTGTGATGGCGCCCTCCTGGTGGTGGACGCCGCCCAAGGGGTCGAAGCGCAGACCCTGGCCAATGCCTACCTTGCGGTCGAAAACGACCTCGAGATCGTCACTGTCTTCAACAAGGTCGACCTACCGAGCGCCGACGTGGAGCGGGTTCGCCAAGAGGTCGAGGACGTCGTCGGCCTCGACTGCTCACACGTCCTGGCGTGCAGCGCCAAGACCGGTGAAGGCGTCAAAGAGATCCTGGAGGCGGTCGTTGAACGCATCCCGCCGCCCGAAACGCTCGAAGACGGCCCGCTACGGGCATTGATTTTCGACAGCTGGTACGACAGCTATCGCGGTGCCGTGTGCATGGTCCGCGTCAAAGACGGCACCGTTTCCAAAGGCGACAAGATCCGGCTGATGGCAACGGGAGCCGAATACGAGGTGACCGAGCTCGGCGTCTACGCGCCGTTTCAGGAGGAGCTCGACCACTTGGGCCCCGGAGAGGTCGGCTACCTCGCGGCTAGCATCAAGTCGATCCATGACGCGAGGGTTGGCGACACGATCACCCTCGCCCACAACCGCGCCGAGGAGCCCCTAACTGGCTTCAAAGAAGTGAAGCCGATGGTGTTCTGCGGCATCTTCCCGACGGACAGCGATCAGTACACCGAGCTCCGCGATGCGCTCGAAAAGCTCAACCTCAACGACGCGGCGTTCATGTTCGAGCCCGAGACGTCGGATGCGCTCGGGTTCGGGTTTCGATGCGGCTTTCTCGGGCTGCTGCATATGGAGATCATTCAGGAGCGGCTCGAGCGCGAATACGACATCGGCCTGATCACCACCGCACCAAGCGTGGTCTACCGCGTACACACCCAGGAGGAGACGCTCGATGTCGACAACCCTTCCCAAATCCCGGACGGCCGCATTCGCATCGAAGAACCCTACCTCAAGGTGTCGATTCACGTGCCCTCGGAGTTCGTGGGGTCCGTCATCAAGCTCTGCCAAGACCGGCGCGGCGAGCAGGAAGGGATTCAATACGCTTCGTCGGACCGGGTCATCATCATCTATCAAATGCCGCTCGCCGAGGTGCTCTTCGACTTCTTCGACAAGCTGAAGAGCGCCACGCGCGGGTACGCATCGATGGACTACGAGCTCTCCGGATATCGCGAGAACCCGTTGGTCCGCCTCGACATGCTGCTCAACGGCCAAAAGGTCGATGCGCTCAGCGCCGTTGTCCACAAAGACAAGGCCTATTATCTAGGCCGGGCGCTCGCCGCGAAGCTCAAGAAGATCGTGCCGCGCCAACAATACGAGGTGATCATTCAAGCCTCCATCGGTTCGAAGATCGTTTCTCGGGAGACGGTACGTGCGCTCCGCAAGGACGTCACCGCCAAGTGCTATGGCGGCGACATCACGCGAAAGCGCAAGCTCCTCGAGAAACAAAAAGAAGGCAAGAAGCGCATGAAGGCCGTGGGCAGCGTCGACATTCCGCAGGATGCGTTTCATGCGATCCTCAAGATCGACAGTTGATCTGCACGATGGCGATGTTTTGGCCGAGCTCGGCTACGTGAAGATCCGTCAAGCCCCGCCGCCGGTCGTAGTCGATCCCGAACGTCTTTCCCATGAACGGGAGACGGCGGAGGGTTCGTTCGCTTTGGAGGCGGAACTCGGCGCTGTCGGGGGGAATGACCTCGGCCATACCTTCGAGATCTTTGCCGCGCACGCGCAGTCGCACCGGTGCCGGATCGTGGAAGTTGCGCCACCACTGTTTGCTCGGCGCTTCGGAAACCAAGATGGTAATCACGTCGCCCTCGCGCTGGTACCCGACCGGAATGGTGTACACGCGCCCGGTGCGCCTACCGGTGACCGTGATCAACATCAGCCCAAAGCTCAGCACCCAATGAAACGGCGACCGCAGCACCGCCGAAACCACCGGGTTGAAGCGCCTGAACATGAAGTCGACCGACACCCCGAAAAACTACCCCCACTGCGGCTCGATGAAAACCGCTTGTAACTCTGGCGCTGATGCTTGGCGCTAGCGCTGGCGCTGACGCTGACGCTTGACGCTGGCGCTGACACTTGACGCTGGAGCTGGCGCTTGGCGCTGGCGCTGGCTCTGGCGCTGGCGCCGATTAAAAGAGTCGCCCGGTCGTTGGAGGGGGGAGAACACGACCGGGCGAGGGCAACCGGTGGTTATAAGGAGCGGCCCACCGGATTAGTGTGGAGTTTTGTTATTACGAGAACACCTGGGTCCCCATGGGTTAAAAGCTAAACAGCAACAACGGAACCGTCAATGGTACCTACGCCTCTTAGGTGAAATTTCCGGTGCATTAGCTCACAGTTCTGTTTGAAAACAGATGCCACCCAACGGTGCCCGCCAGCGCTCCGAGCGCATCCGCGACGACGTCGCCGACCTCCGACGACCGACCCGGCACCCACGCTTGGTGAATCTCATCCGACAGCCCCCAAAGAACGGCGACGAACACCGCGAACGAAGCCGTGCGCCAAGCCAAGGCAGAGGGCCAAGTTCGCGACGAGGCAGCGCTGCAAAGCCACCCGAGCACCAGGTACTCGAGGAAGTGAATGCCCTTGTCTCGAAACGGAAAATACCGCACCGCCGGCAGCTGCACCTCGATCGACGAGACCACAAAGATGAGGGCCATATACAAGATGGCGAAGCGCCAAGGGCGGAGGCGCCGCCACCCTACGTCGGGGGTCAGCCTGGTCCTCCCGCATCGAGCACGGAAAGCCTCGTGCGCCGTCTGGAGCGTTGCAGATGCCCGGCCCCGGTCATGTAACCAGACAGGCTGTGCCGAAACGGCGCGTCGATAGTGACGGTCACGAGCTCACCTGTTGGATCGTATCCCTCGGGCGCAACGAGATGCACGATCTCATTTCGATCGGTGCGTCCGGCAAAACGACCCGAGTCGCCCGGCGACGGCCCTTCGACCAGCACGCGTTGATCGGTTCCGACCAAAGATTCCAAATGCGCACGCTGCTGCGTTTCAACGACGGCGAAGAGCCGTGCGAGCCGCTCGTCCTTTATATTCTCTGGCACCCCATCGCCAAGTTGAAGAGCGGGCGTGTACGGGCGCGCCGAATACTTGAATCCGAACGCCGCAACGAAGCCCACCTCCCGTACGAGGTCGAGGGTTCGTTCGAAGTCGTCGTCCGTCTCTCCCGGGAAACCCACGATGAAGTCGGTGGACAAGGTGAGCCCAGGCTTGGCTGCCTTCAACGCGCGCGTGCGCTCGATGTAGTCCTGTGCCGTGTAGCGGCGCGCCATCCGTTTGAGGACTCGATCGGAACCGGACTGCACCGGTAAATGGACGTGGGCCGGAAGCACCTCGAGGTCGGCGTGCGCGGAGACAAGCTCCGGGGTGATATGTCGGGGATGGGGCGAGGTGTAGCGGAGTCTGAACAGATCCGGCACCTCGCGCGCGATCCGACGCAGCAGCCCCGCGAACTGGGAGGTGGAGGCCGCCAGCCTCGAGGTCGGTTTCGCCTCGGCTCGGGAGCCAGGCTCGTGCCATGAATTCACGGTCTGCCCGAGCAAGGTGATCTCTCGCACACCGCCCGCCACCAGATCCTGGATCTCGCCCACGATCTCGTCCCCAGGGCGATAGCGCTCGGGCCCCCGTGTATAAGGAACGATACAAAATGTGCATCGCTCGTCGCAGCCCTTCATGACGGTGACGTATGCGGTGACCTCCCGGCGATCGTCGTGGGGCGTGGCCCGCAGGAATTGTGGGTCGTCCA
>JAPUKT010000336.1 GCA_027295555.1 Deltaproteobacteria bacterium | reverse complement strand
GGCCCGTCACGCCGTCCGACGTCGTCTCGAGCCCGAGATCCTTGGCTCGTTTGAGACCTTCGGACGCCGGATCGATGCCGACCATCCAGACAGGCTCGATGATCTCGCTTCGAAGCGCCTTGTAGAGCAGATCGGTCCCGATGTTGCCGGACCCGATGATCGCTGCTTTCACCTTGGTAGTCATCTCTTCCATCGCTCCTATGTGAACCGCACGGCCGCCGTTCCGATTCCCTCGACCTCGAGACGCATTTCGTCTCCCGCCACCACGGGCTCGAGAGGCACAAGGGAACCGGACAGCACCACGTCGCCAGCGTTCAGGGTAATCCCGAACTCTGACAATGTATTGGCCAACCAGCTCACGCAATTGAGCGGGGAGCCGAGCGCTGCGGAGCCCAACCCCTCGCTCAAAAACTCGGCGTTCTTGTAGACCCGCATCTTGAGGTTCGGGAAATCGAGCCCCCTCGGATCCGCATGCTCGTCTCCGAGGACGAACAACCCACAGCTCGCGTTGTCCGCGATCGTGTCCTGAATCTTCACCTTCCAGTCGTGAACCCGACTGTCGACCACTTCGAAGCACGCCATGACGTACTCGGTAGCCTCGACAACATCGTCGTTGGTGACGCCTGGACCCTTCAAATCGCTTTTGAGCTTGAAGGCGATCTCCCCTTCGGCGCGCGGCTGAATCAACCGCTCGCTGATCGGCATCGGCCCACCGTTGGGGTACACCATCTTGTTTGTGAGATACCCAAAGTCCGGCCGAAACACCCCGAGCATCTCTTGAACAGCCCGGCTGGTCACTCCGATCTTCTTGCCGATTATCCTTTCGCCGTCGTCGTCGAGCCGGCGGTTCACCATCCGAAGCGAGACGTGATACGCGTCTTCAATCGTGATCTCGGGCCAGCGCTCCGTCAGCGGCGACAACGTTCGGCGAGCGCGCAGCGCGTCGTAGAGCTCGTCTCCGAGCTCGGCGATTTTGGCTTTGCGTGCGGTGTCATCCATTTCTGTTTTGGGGACAGTCCCCTTTTAGCCTAGGTCGTCATTCAAAAACTTTAGGGTGAGCTCGTTGAAGAGCTTCGGGTATTCGACCATCACCCAGTGGCCGCAGCTCGAAATGAGCACCGTTCGGGAGTTGGCGCAACGAGAGGCGATCTTCGGGGCGCCCGTCGGCGGACAGAACTTGTCGTTGGCGCCCCAGAAGCAAAGCACGGGACACTGGATCTCGGAGAGTCGGTCTTCCTGATTGACGACTTGGATGCGCGCAATGTTGTCCCTGTGCTGCGTCATTGCGACTTGGTAGCGCTGTTCGATGACCTCGTCGGTGATCTTCGATTCGTCGTGGAGCTGTAGGGTGAAGACCTTTCGGATCGTCTCCTTGCTGATGCCTTCCTTGTAGAGGACGCGAATCATCGCTTTGATGCCCTCCATCTCCATGTACGTCTCGCGGGTTTCGAGGGCGCCCGGCGCCATCAAAACGAGCCTCTCCACTACGTCGGGGTAGTTGAGCGCCATCGTAATGGCGATCGCTCCGCCCTGTGAGTTGCCTACCAGCGTAGCCTTGCTCACACCGAGAGCATCGAGCAGGCCTTTGTACTGCGTCGCTACGTCATCGAGCGTGAACGTCCCTTCCTCCGGCTTCGTCGAGTACCCATAGCCCATGGTGTCAGGCACGATCGCCCGATAGCCATGCTCGACTAGGAAGGGGTAGTTCCCTTTGAAGTTGCTCCAGCCGCTCGCCCCCGGACCGCTGCCGTGGAGGAACAAGACCACGCCGCGGTCGCCACCGCCTGCGTCGTGGTAGTGCATCGTGATGCCGCTACCAACTTCGGCGTACTGCCCCTCTGGGACTGCTTCCACCACCATTGTTGAGGCCTCCTTTGATGCGCGGCTAGATGAAAAAATCGGTACTCGGCTTCCCAAAAAGCACGCTTCCGAAGTTCGCAGCAGGACCATCGGGGCTGTTCGCGTAGTGGAGCCGAATCGTGTGGATGTCTTGGAAGTGGCGGTTGATCGGATGATCCTCGAACGCCGCCCGTGCACCACACGCGACGAAGAGCTTCGCAACCACCTCCGTCGACACGTGGACAGCGTGAGCCGAATCGTTACGGAACTGGACACGGCGTTCGAGCGGGATCTTCTCGTCGCGCTCGATGTGGCCGAACATCTCCTCGAAATTCCGCCGCAGCGTAAGAACCTCGCGGTCGAGCAAGGCCGTCGCCTCGGCGGCAACGGCGCTATTGGCAGCCGAATCCGAGGCTTTGCCGCCCGTCGCCTGCGACACCTTGGCCTTCATGAATTCGATGTACGCGTCGAGGGCACCGAAAGCAGCGCCAACCGCGGGGGTCGACACCGAACGGATGTGAATCTGCCCGAACGGGTAGCGGTAGACGGGCGAAGAATTGATTTCGTTACCCGGGCTGCGCTGTCTGAAGCCGTCCGAGAACTTGTGCATTCGGTGGTCGGGCACGAACGCGCCATCGACGACGATATCTTTACTGCCCGAGCCCTTCAGGCCAGACACGAACCAGTTGTCGATGATTTCGTAGTCCGACCGCGGGACGAGGAAGGTCCGCATGTCGGGCGGCTGACCTTCCTCTTTGGGGGCGAATCCACCGAGGAAAACCCACTGACACGAGTCACAGCCGCTCGAGAAAGACCACCGGCCGCTGAGCTTGATTCCACCGTCGACCCATTCGGTCTTGGCAACGGGCATGTAGGACGACGAGATCAACGTGGTCGGGTCGTCCTTCCAGACCTCATCCTGGGCCTCCGGAGCAAAAAGCGCGAGCTGCCAAGTGTGGACGTTGATCACGCCGTATACCCATGCGCTCGACGCACAC
>JAPUKT010000335.1 GCA_027295555.1 Deltaproteobacteria bacterium | reverse complement strand
CGTGAGAAGGCATCGATCATCTCGAGCGACGCATCGACTCCCGATCGTCCTCCCGCCTTTACCATGTCGTACCAGCGCTTACCGGTCGGGTCGGCGAGAATTTTGGCGTCGCCGGCAAAGAGATCCGGAAAGAAGCCCATGTTGTCCGAGTGGTCGGCGACCACGAGGAAGTCGAGCGGGCGTGCCAGCCGAACCCGCCCCGCCGTGGAGGACTCGATCTCGTCTCCACGGGCGAAGCGGTAGCCGTCTTCGGGCGTAAGACGAGCGCCGAAGGCTCCGGCGTCGAAGGAGACCGAGGTGTGCAGATGCGTGTCGCCCCAGAACACGCGAGTCGGAATCGCGCCTCCCGCGTACGGGGAATAAGGGCGCTCGGGATGCACATCCTCGAGGGCTTCGCGGTTCGGAGTTCCGGTGTCCTGAGCGGCAACGGGGCCGATCGCGACAGCGAGCGCCAAGACCGTCGCAAGCGCCAGGTGGTTCGATGGGTTGTTGGTGATGGATAGGCACGAACGGTTCATCACGGTTTTTCTCCTTCTTCCGGTTTGGGCGCCTCGAAGCCGCCGCCGACCGCGAGGTGCAGGTCGACGCGCTGCTGCAAGCGCTGATCGCGTATGTTGAGTAGCTGGACACGTGCGGCGAGGACTTGGCCTTGCTGCTGGAGCACGGACAAGAGATCCACTCGTCCGACATCGAATTGGTCCTGCGCGATGCGCAGGGCCTCGCTCGCCTCGCGGACGGCAACGTCGAGATACGCCTCTTGCTCACGCAGCAACGTCTCGTTGTCCAACCCTTGCTCAACTTCTCCGAACGCTTTCAGAGCAGCCATTCCGTAATTCGCGAGCGCGGTTTCCTGTCCTGCCGTCTCGATCTCGACCTGGGCTTGCAGCGCACCACCCTGATAGATCGGTGCGAAGAAGTTCGCGCCGACACTCCAATACCCGCTCCCTAGCTGGAGTACGTCGTTTAAGTCGGTCGAGGAATTTCCCGTGCCGGCCGTCAGGCCAATGCGGGGGAGCCTCGCGGCCCGGGCCGATTCGAGTTGCAAGAACTCCGCGGCGACAGCGCGCTCCGCGGCAAGCATGTCGGGCCGGCGCTCCAAAAGCTCCGACGGCACGCCCACCGGAATCGGAGGCGGTGTCGCGACGAGATCGATGGCGCCCTCGATATCGGCCGCCGGGTAGCGGCCGAGAATGAGCTCGAGCGCGCGCGCCGCCTGCTGTCGGCCCCTCCTGGCCTGACGAAGCGCGACTTGACCGGTCGCGACGTTCGCACGAGCGAGCGACAATTCCTTCTGGGTGACTTGTCCGACGTCGAATTTCACCTCGACGAGCTCTACCGTGCGCTCGTAAAGACCGAGCGCCTCCTCAGCGAGCCGTTCTTGCAGCTGAGCCTCGGTGACCAGGAACCAGGTCTTGGCCGTTTGCGCCGCGATGGACTGGTAGGCCCACTCGAGCTCGTACTGAGCGGCTTCGAAGGCGGCTTGTCCCGCCTGCGCCTGAGCGCGCACGCGGCCCCAAATGTCGAGCTCCCAAGAAACGTTCAGGGAGACACCGGTTGACGTGACGTAGGGGTCGCCCGAAGAGAAACCGTCTCTGTTCAAGGCCTGGCCACCGACCCCGATCGCGGGCTTGAGCTCCGCTCCGGCCTGAGTCGCAAAGCCGGCCGCGGCATCGACCTTGGCCACTGCGGCGCGCAAGTTGAGATTGTTCTGGATCGCTTCGGCGACAATCGCCTCGAGTCCTGGATCGCCGAACGTCTTCAACCAGCCGTCTCGAACTTGCCCGGTCGCCGCTGCCGCCGCGCTTTCGAAATCCAAGGGAATCGCGGTCGTCTCGGGAAGCGCTTCTTCGACCACTTCGGGGACACTCGGCGGCGTCTTGACCGAGCACGATGCCCCGAGCAAAAGAACGAGAGCCACGGGAATACGGTAGGTTCGCATCAAGACCGTCAACATCGTCAAAATCACCAGCGGCTCTCCTGCCCTAAGTGGGGTCGACGTAGTTCATGATCGCGTCGACACGAATCATGACCCGTCGGATGATGTGGGCGATTTCGACCTTCGACGTATAGATAGCGACGGAGCCGAGCGAGCCTGGTATCAGGGAGGCCCCGACTTCGGGATCCTCGAGCTCGAGGCGCACGAAAAACGGTCCCGGTGTCGTGCTTTGTGGCTGTGCGGCGAAGCCGGTCACGGGTATCTCGCCTTGCGCCGTAACCGGCAACAGGTACAGGACCTTGGCCTTGTAAATCTGTCCCGGTCGGGCCTTGAAGGTGACCTCCGCCTCCTGGCCCGGCTCGATGTACCTCGTATAGATCTGAGCAATCTGTGATGCAAGGAACAGCTCCGAGGTATCGATGAAGGACATGGCCCGGTAGAGTGGAAGATTCGCAACCCGCGCTCCCGGCCGAAGCCCAACGTTCGTGACCCTCCCGTCCGCCGGAGCGCGGACCACGGTCTCGACGAGGTTGTACTCCGCGCCGTCGATCTGGGCCTTTAGGCCGTTGACCTGAGCCTGGTAGGATTGCACTTCATAAACAGATCCCGCCTGCCGTGCAGCCAGTGCTTTGGATTGCCCGAGGCGCAACTCCGCCAGCTCGAGCTGCGCTTCGAGTGCATCGAGCGCCCGCTTGATACGGCGCCGGGTCGAGCTTGAAGAGGACGTCTCCCGCCTTCACGGATTGATTCGGAACGACGGCGACCTCGATGACCTCGCCCACGACGTTCGGTGTGATGGGCACCGACCAGGTCAGCGTCCGAACGTCCCCCCCGGGAGCGCCCCACTGCATGGGGATGAAGAACCCGAGCACGAGGATCAGCATGTACGGGATGACGGTGAGCCAGGTCCCCTTGCTGTTCGGCACGAGACCGATCTTGGTGAGGACGACGAGAAGCAGCACATAGGCGACGGTGAAAAAGACGATCATGAGCCGGCCTCCGTTGCTTGGTCGAGCTTGCTTTCGAGCTTGGCGATGCGGGCTTTGAGCTGGGCGATTTCATCCCCGGCACTCGTGGTTTGCTCGGACCCGGCAGCGGGTTTCGTAAATGACCAAATCATCGCGAGCGCCCACACCACACCGAGCGTGAGGAGAAGACCGAGCCAGCCAGCAACGTTGATCGCTTCGGC
>JAPUKT010000334.1 GCA_027295555.1 Deltaproteobacteria bacterium | reverse complement strand
TCGACAAGCTGCGGCGCCACGGGCTGGAGAAACAGCCGCCCGAGAGCGCGGGCGGCTCTGCGGTAGGGTAAGATGATGCGCCCGGTTTTGCTTTGGGATGTGATGGGGACGCTGGTCCACGACCCGTTCCTTCTCGAGATGCCTGAGTTCTTCGGAATGAGCTTCGACGCGATGTTGGCCTCGAAGCATCCGAGCGCGTGGGTCGAGTTCGAGGTGGGTCGGCGTACAGAAAGTGAGTTTCTGAGCGATTTTTTCCGAGACCATCGCGACTTCGACCATCGGGGTTTCATCGATGCCGTCCGCACAGCGTACCGGTGGCTACCCGGCATGGAAGAGCTACTGGCGGATCTGCGGGCGAGCGGCTGCACCATGCACGCGTTTTCGAACTATCCGGTATGGTACGAGCTCGTCGAACAGCGCCTCGGACTATCCCGCTTCCTCGAATGGACGTTCGTCTCATGTCGTACCGGGCTACGGAAACCAGACCCGGCTGCCTACCGCAGCGTCGTCGAAGAGCTCGGGATCCCCGCGGAGCAACTCGTGTTCGTCGACGATCGGGAGAGCAACTGCGAAGCAGCACGACAGAGCGGTATGGGCTCGGTGAAGTTCGAAGGGGCTGACTCCCTGCGCGCATATCTAGCCGAGACCGGGGTGCTTTGAGTCAACCGTGCGACGGGTGCCGCGTCGACCACCACCGCTCGTAGTTGCGCTGTGCGGTCAGAAACTCATTGCGATTCGCACTTTGCGCTAGCGGCTGAAGGAAGCGCGTGAGGGGCCACAGCTCCCGTGATGCGAGGAGACGAATGTTTGCACGGGCATCGCCGAGCCCTTCGATCAGCCATTGGATGCGGATCTGCCGGCCGCGCTCGGCTAACCATCGAAGCCATGGCTCCCGCATGAAACCAAAGTCGTGGGCGGTCAGTACTCGGAGGCCTACGCGACACGCTGTCGCGATGCCCCTATCGGGATCGCTCAGCAAATCCACGAAGAGTGGAGCTGACGCTTCATCCCTCAGCTGTGTGAGCGCCGAGATCGCGCGACGTCGTACAGCGAGAGACTGGGTCTCGTCGGACGCCGATTGGCGAAGGCCAGCCAGCGCTCCACGGTATACGGGCTCGTGTTGGTAGGCGCTGAGGAGATGGAGGGCGACCCGTCGACAGTCCCGGTCTTCGTCGAGTGCCGCCTGCGCCAATGGTTCGACGAGGTCCATGTTCGTGAACGCGCCGCAAGTCACGATCGCGTAGTAGCGCACTTGGCCGCTCGGGTGTCGCATGAGCCGAGCTAGGTACGGGACTGCCTCGCTGTCGAAGGCTAGGAGCGCAACGGCTGACGCGGAGATTTCGTCCGGGCGAGGCAAGCGAGAGTCCGTGGCGAGGGAAGGGCGCCACAATGGGCCGGGAAAGCTCCTGATGAGCTCCTCAAGTGCGAAGTTGCCTAGGGGTAGCAGTCGTCTAACCACCGGCGCGATTTCTCGAGGGCCGAGCGTTACCAACTCGTCGACCAACAATCGAGCACGCCGCGCAGGCGGCGGCGGGGCCACGTGGTCTGTGAGCTCGGGCCGCTTGGCGGGCGGTGCTTTGGCTCGAACATGGGAGCCCCGGTCCTCGGCGCCGTCGGGCACTTTCGTGGGCAGTACCCCGGCAGGGAGTGAGTGCCGTCGTTTGTGTCCGTCCACCCTCCGCTTATACCAGGAGGCCAGGCATTTTGGGCGATCCACTAGTCGGCGCGCATTTTCGCGGGCAAACTGCGCGGTCATGTACCGGATGGTCGTGCGTGAGCTTGGTGGCCCCCCGGCTCTCGAAGTCGAAGGGTTGGAGAACCTTTCGGTCGGTCCTGGCGAAGTCGGCATCGACGTGAAGGCCGTGGGCTGTAACTTCTTCGACATCCTGATCACGCAGGGCAAATATCAGGTTCGCCCCGAGCTGCCGTTCGCCCCAGGCGCTGAAGTGGCGGGAGTCGTCTCCGATGTTGGGGAGGGCGTAGACCGGTTCTCTCGTGGGGATCGGGTCAGCGCGCTACTGACCTACGGGGGCTACGCCTCGGCGGTCTCCGCACCCGCGGATCGTGTGTTCCCAATGCCTTCCAAAATGTCGTTCGAAGACGCGGCGGCAACGGGTCTCGTGTACCAGACTTCTCACGTCGCCCTCGTCCACCGGGCGAATCTTCGTGCAGGCGAGACTCTGTTGGTGCATGCGGCTGCAGGCGGGGTCGGTCTTGCCGCCGTTCAGATCGGCGCTGCCCTGGGTGCGCGTGTCATCGGTACTGCCGGGACGAAAGACAAGCTCGATCTGGTTGCGCACAATGGCGCAGACTTCGTCGTCAACTATCGCGAAGAAGATTGGGTCGCTCGTGTCAAAGAGCTCACCGATGGACGCGGCGCCGATGTGATCTACGATCCCGTCGGGGGAGACACCTTCGATGCATCGACCAAGTGTATCGCATTCGAGGGCCGCATTCTCATCGTGGGTTTCGCGAGCGGGCGAATCCCGAGTGCGGCTATGAACCGCGTGCTCCTCAAGAACTTCTCACTCGTGGGCATCCACTGGGGCCTCTACTTCGACAAGGATCCCAAGGTGCTTCACGAGTCCCAGCTCGCGCTCTCAAGGATGTATGCCGAGGGGAAGATCAGGCCCGTCGTCTCCGAGACCCACCCCCTCAAAGAGGCCAAAACGGCCCTTGCCGCCCTCGGTTCGCGCAAAACGACCGGCAAGATCGTGCTGGTGCCGTAGGGGCTGTTCTTCTTTGGCTGATAGTCCTCCGTTCTCATAGTCGTCTGACGAGTAGTCACAAATAGTCACAAGAACGGCGGCGCTCGAGGCGCGTGACCGCGACTGTCTCCGCTTCGGTGGCATGGGCTTAAGAGAGGGGGGAAGAGCGGGTGGCGGGTCGTCGGTGGAGTACCGGGCCGGTGACGGCGGGCATCTCTCTTGAGAGAGGCTCGTAGGTCGGGGACGGGAAACCGGCCCTCCGAAGTTGCACTTCGCCGGTGCAGATCCCTCGACAAAAAGGTGTTTTCCCCTCGACAAGACACAATATCCGCGGTATTCAAGAGGTATGCCCGCAGGGACTCAAAGCCCCGGACGCTCGTCCAAGCGACGTCGGAGACGACGCCGAAGGGAGGCGCAGCTTCACCTCGACCGGTTGCGGCACGGCGGGCGGCGCGAGGGCGCGGGCCGGCCTAAGACCAGTACGCGTGTTGGCCATGATACGCGGCCGGCGCTTCCTCACTATGTGCCTGTGCACGTGACGCTTCGCGTGGATCGAAGGCTTCGGCTTCGGAGTGCTCGGCTCTATCGGGCTGTCGTACGATCGATC